>CAZAVF010000001.1:0-71022 GCA_964488935.1 uncultured Planctomycetales bacterium
AAAGTTGCGTATACGCCATGCTTGCGCGCGATCTCTTTCACCACCAGACGGTAAGTCATTACGTTATCTGCCATACGCAACGCATCCCCGTAACGCAGGTCGATCTCGTGCTGGCTGGGCGCCACTTCATGATGGCTGTATTCGACGGCGATGCCCATAGATTGCAGCGCCGAGATGGTATCCCTGCGCAGGTCCTGGGCGACGTCCAAAGGAACAAGGTCGAAATAACCGCCGTTATCGAGCGGTTGCGGGACGGAGGAATTGCTGAAATAAAAATACTCGAGCTCCGGTCCGACGTAATAGGTATAGCCCATCTCTTTCGCCGCAGCCAGGTTACGCTTAAGGATGTAACGCGGGTCTCCTTCAAACGGCCTGCCGCCGGGCTCGTATATATCGCAGAACATACCGGCGGTAAGGTGTCTATCCTGGGCGCTCCAGGGGATGACGGAGAACGTGTCCGGGTCGGGCCTTGCGACCATATCCGACTCTTCCACCCTGGCGAACCCTTCCACCGAGGAGCCGTCAAACCCCATGCCTTCTTCCAGCACGCGCTCCAGTTCGTCCGCCGTTATGGTAAACCCCTTAAGGAACCCCAGGACGTCGGTAAAACAGAGCCGGATAAAACCGATGTTTTTATCCTTTACCAGCTTCATTATTTCTTTTCCGGTCATCTTCGCCATAACCGCGCTCCACCCGTCCGCTTCATTTCCTGTTCCTTTCAAGGAACCTCTGCATCCTGCCCAGCGCTTCTTTTATCTTGTCCATCGCCGCGGCGTAAGAGATACGAACGTATCCCTCGCCGTTATCCCCGAAAGCGGTGCCCGGAACGACGGCGACCTTCTCTTCTTTGAGCAGCCGCCGGCAGAATTCTATGGATGACAATCCGCTCTTCTTCACCGAAGCGAAGGCGTAAAAAGCCCCCTGCGGCAGGGCGCAATCCAGTCCGATGCGGTTCAGCCCGTCGACGATGAAAGAGCGCCTGCGGCGGTATTCCCGTTTCATCTCCTCCATAGAGTCGTGCCCGGTCAGCAATGCCTCACAGGCCGCCATCTGCGACATGATCGGCGCGCAGAGCATCATATATTGATGTATCTTGGTCATCGCCGCGATCACCGGACCGGGGCCGCAGGCATATCCTACGCGCCATCCGGTCATGGCGTAACTCTTGGAGAAGCCGTTCAACAGGAGCGTGTTCTCTTTCGCCCCCGGCAGGGACGCGAATGAAGTGTGCTCGAAGTCGTAAGTGAGATCCGCGTATATTTCGTCGCTGATGCAGATAACCCCGTGCTTCAGCAGCAGCCGGTTCAATTCCCTGAGCTCCCGCGCCGTATAGGAAACCCCGGTCGGATTACAGGGATAATTCAACAGCAGCGCCTTGGCCGGGAGGCGTAAAGCGGATTCCAGCGCGCGCGGGGTGAGTTTGAAGCCGTCGCGCGAGGTGTCTATACAGACCGCCGTCCCTCCCGCCAGTTCGGCAAGCGGGGCGTAACATACGTAAGACGGCGCCGGGATAAGTATCCTGTCGCCGGGATTTATGATGGCGCGCAAAGCCAGGTCCACACCCTGGCTCACGCCCACGGTGACCAGGATCTGGCCGTCGTGGGAATAGGACAGCCCGTATCTCTTCTTAAGATACTGCTGCAGCCCCATGCGCAGTTTCACCAGCCCTTTATTCGAGGTGTAGGAAGTGAAGCCGCTCTCCAGCGAATATATGCCGGCTTCCCTGATCTGCCAGGGCGTGACGAAGTCCGGCTCGCCCACGCCGAGGGAAATGACCTCTTTCATCCCCAGCACAAGGTCGAAAAAAACCCTGATCCCGGAAGGCTGCATCTCTTCCACTTTTTTGGACAATTTCCGGCTTACGCCGCTTTTGACCGGCACGATCGCTCCTTTTTCACGCTCCGTAAGCGTGAATAACGCGTTAATACGATATGGGAATACGCTCGTTCTCCTCTACCTGCTTCAATACCATCCCGTCCTCTTTGTATTTCTTGAGAAGGAAATGCGTGACCACGCCCCTGACGTTCTCCATCGGAGCGAGCTTCTCCGAAACGAACTTGGAAACCGTATGCAGGTCCCTTCCCTCGATTATCAGCAGCAGGTCGTAGGTGCCGGAGATCAGGTAACAACTGCCGACCTCCGGGAAAGAATAGATCCTCTCGGCTATCTTATCGAATCCCAGGTCTTTCTGCGGGGTGATGTTGACCTCTATCAGGGCGCGGACCCCGGAATTCCTGTACTTGACCATTTCCTTGTTGATCACGGCCTTGTAACTCAGGATGATCCCGTCTTTTTCGTATTTCTTTATGGCCTTGCGCACGGCGTCCGGTTTCCTGCGCAGCATCCTGGAGATATCCTCCACCGTAGCCCTGCCGTCTTTCTCAAGTATTTCAAGTATCTCGTCCATGCGCACCTCTTTTTTAGAATGGTTGTCCGCAGGCGCAAGCCGCCCGGGATTATACCCTTGATCTAAACATCCCCGCCGTTACGTTTTCCGCCTCCGGAGGGGATAAAAACCGCGGCCGGCGCCCTTTTGTGTTCGGACAATGACCTCATTTTATTGATACGCGATGCCGCTTTGCGGCCTCGGCCCGCTTTATTCCTTCCGGGGGCATCGGCGAGCAGGGCGTCGATCTCGCCGTAAGTCACTCCCATTTCCGCCTCGTCCGTCTGTCCAGGCCATAGCCCGGCGCTGGGAGGCTTGTCTATTATACGCTCCGGCACCCCCAGCTCCTCCGCCAGCGACCTCACCTGGCACTTCAGGAGCCCGCCGAGAGGAAGTATATCGGCGGCGCCGTCCCCGTATTTCGTGAAATAACCCGTCATTATCTCGGAACGGTTGCTGGTCCCGCACACCAGGTAATTCAAACGGTTGGCGTAATAATAAAGAACCGACATCCTGAGCCTGGATTTCAGGTTGGCCCCGGCGGTCTTCCTGCGCTTCTCTTCCGCGGCGGACCCGCAAGGCATGATCATCTTCTTCAGCAAAAGGTCGTATATCCCGGAGACATCCAGCGTCAGCGAAGGCAGCCGGAACCTGGAGACTATCAATTCCGCGTCCTCCGCGTCCCGCCGCAGGCTGTGCACCGGAAGTATCAGCGCCAGGACTTTCTTTCTGCCCAGGGCGGAACATAAGAGGGCGGCGGCCGCGGAAGAATCTATCCCGCCGCTCAAGCCTACCAGCGCACCTTTGGCTCCAGCGCTCTTAATCCGTTCCCGTATCCAGTGTTCGATCTCCGCTCTCATAGCTTATAATCCATATATTATAACATCCGACATTTATCAGGTCAATCCCGTATGGCCCGGCCTTGCGGCCCCGCGGCGCCCCTGCAATGCCTGACGCAGATACCGCAAATGTACTGATCAGCGAGTCTTGCCTTCTGGAATTCCTTCAGTTTCTCGAAACATTTTATATGATCGAACTCAGCCGGTGATTCCTTTATCGCTCCGGCCGGGCAGAGATCAACGCAGGCGCGGCAGGAACCGCAACCCTCCGCTCCCGGCCCGTCCGCCGGAAGAAGCAGATCCGTGAGCACTGTGGCGAGCCTTACCCGGCTGCCGAATTCCTTCGTCACCAGCAGGTTGTTCCTGCCTATCCACCCCAAACCGGCGGCTGCGGCCGCGCTCTTATGCGAAAGATGACCGCGCTGTTTCTCCCAGTCCACGATCTGCGAAGCGGGGACCGGCATGGCCCGGAACCCCTTGCGCTCAAGGTAACGGCAAACACGCAGGGAGAGCTGGTCCAGGAAGATGTTGACGCTGCGGTAATGGTGAAAATACAGCTTTGTGGGGTGATGCTCGACTTCTTCCAGCACGGCGGAGGATAAAGAAACCCCGAGGCATACCGCTCTGGGCAGCCTTGTTTTTAAGGACGGGGGCTCCCCGTATATCTCTTCGCTGCCGGAGATATCCGCCACCCCGAAAAGGTCCGCCCCCAAGAACAACGCGAATTCCTTCAGTCCCGCGTATTCTTTATCCAAACCGGGCCCCCTTCCTTTTATGTTCATGTTCCCCTTCCGTTCTCCCGCCCTCTGCAGGACTAAGTTTCCTCAGATAGATCATGATCAGGGATATCGCGGCCGGGGTGACCCCCGATATCCGGGAAGCCTGGCCGAGATTGACCGGCCTTAGAAAACCGAGTTTCTCGCTGATCTCCCTGGATATCCCGCAGATAAGACGATAATCGATACCGCCGGGAAGTTTTATCTTCTCAAGATTACGGAAACGCTGGACCTCGGCTTCCTGTCTCTTTATGAATCCCGCGTACTTGATCTCGGTCTCGATAAGCCGGCGCGCCGAATGCGCAACGGCGGAAATGTCCACCCCCATTTCTTCCAAGAGCCGTAAATCCACTCCCGGCCTTCTCAACAGGTCCTCCGCCGATACGCTTTTTTCCAGCGGCCCCAGCCCTTTTTCCCGGAACAGTGCGCGGTTGCCGGCGGAAGGATTGATGCGCAGGCGGCGCAGTATCCCGGGGGCCGAAGACAGGGCATCCGCCCGCTCTTTCGCGCGCATAAAAGAGGACTCCGGCACCAGCCCGAGCCTGTGACCTTCGGCCGATAATCTTATATCGGCATTATCCTCTCTCAGTATCAGTCTGTATTCCACGCGCGAGGTGAACATACGGTACGGCTCCGGCGTTCCTTTGGTAACAAGGTCGTCTACAAGCACGCCTATATAACTGCCGGCCCGGTCCAGTATGAAAGGACCCTCCCCCGCGGCTTTCAAGGCGGCGTTTATGCCGGCAAGTATCCCCTGGCCCGCCGCCTCCTCGTAACCGGTGGTGCCGTTTATCTGCCCGGCCAGGAAAAGTCCGGGGACGTCTTTCGCCTCAAGCGATGGATAGAGCTGCGTCGGGTCCACCACGGTATGCTCTATGCCGTAACCGGGCCTGATGATCTCCGCCTTTTCCAGCCCTTTGACGGAATGCAGCATTAGCAGCTGCACGTCCTCCGGCAGGCTGGTGGAAAGCCCGTTCGGGTAGATCTCTTCGCTGTCCATCCCTTCCGGCTCAAGGAAGACCTGATGGCGCTCCTTGGATGCGAACTTCACTATCTTATCCTCGATGGAGGGACAATATCTTACCCCCGCGGCGTGTATGCGGCCGGTATAAAGAGGGGAACGGTCAAGGTTCTCCCTGATGACCCTGTGCGTATCCCGGTTTGTATACGTGATATAACAGGGGACCTGCCTGCGTTGTAGCGGGGAGGAAGCAAAAGAGAACGGCCTGGGTACGGCATCCCCTTCCTGAGCGGTCAAAGAGGAATAATCTATGCTGGAACGCCTGATCCTCGGGCAGGTCCCGGTCTTGAAACGCAGCGTCTTGAGCCCCGCAGAACGCAGAGAAGCGGTCAAGTCCGCCGAAGCCGGCTCGTTTATGCGTCCGCCGGGAAAACTGCGCAGACCTATATGTATGGTACCTTCGGTGAACGTTCCCGGGCAGAGGACCACGGCCCCGGCGGTGATCTCCGCGCCGGAGGCGGTGCGGACGCCGCGGCACCCCCCGGGAACAAGCAGAAGCCCGGACGCTTCGCCCGCCTTCACCTCGAGCCCTTCCTGCATCTTCACGGCGGAACACATATACCCGCGGTATTTTTCCTTGTCGATCTGGGCGCGGGACGACTGAACCGCCGGACCTTTCGACGCGTTGAGCACGCGGAATTGTATGCCGCAGGCGTCCGCCGCTTTTCCCATTTCCCCGCCGAGCGCGTCGACCTCCCTGACCAGTTGGCCTTTCCCGACGCCGCCGATGGCAGGATTACAGCTCATCAACCCGATATTGCCCGGGTCCAAAGTCAGCATAAGACACCTGCGTCCCATGCGGGCAGCCGCCAGGGCGGCCTCGATACCGGCATGACCGGCGCCTACGACTATGACATCATAATCATTCTTCATATTTTTGTGACGGCGTTGGAAAAACCGGCGTAATGACCTGCCCCGCGCTTGCAAGCAATAATGCCGTGGACGGCTTGAATACGGCTGTCCACGGCATCAGAAAATCGGCTTACGGTCGGACCGGCCTGCTTTTCAACACTTGGAAAAACCGCAGGCCTGGCATTTCATGCACCCCTCTTCGTGCCAGAGCGCGCCGCCGCAGTCCGGGCAGACGCCCACGATCTCGCCGCGGGGCTTGTCGTTCACCCGGACGTCGTCTTCACACGAATGCTTCAGGAAGGATTCGGTCTCGCCCGCCGGCACCGCCGAACCTACGGCCTCGGCCGTGAGACGCTTCTCCACTACCCGGGCGATGGCGTCTGCGCAGGAAAATATCCTCTGTCCCTTTTCCCAGGAAGGACTGGGACAGCGGATATTTCTCAGTTGTTCTATGATGGCTTTGACCTCTATGCCGGAACGGAAAGCCAGGGAGACCAGCCTGCCGACCGCCTCCAACTGCGAGGAAGCGCACCCGCCCGCCTTACCCATCTGGGTGAACAGCTCGAACGGCCTGCCGTCCTGATCGATATTGATCGTCACGTAAAGATTCCCGCATCCGGTGGCCAGTTTCGTGGTGGTCCCCTGGATGACCTCCGGCCTGGGACGCGGCGCTATCCCTTCCCCTTCACAGGGCTGATCGGCCTTTATTTCGCGGCCGGCCTTGCCGCCTTCCCTGCTCCCAACGTTCAAAACCTGTTCCTCCCTGCTGCCGTCCCGGTAGATCGTGATGCCCTTACAGCCCAGTTCGAAAGCCAGCAGATAGGACTTGCGCACCGATTCCACGTCGGCCTCGTGCGGGAAATTTATTGTCTTCGAGGTGGCGTTATGCACGTACTTCTGGAATGCCGCCTGCATACGCACGTGCCATTCCGGTGATATATCGTGCGCGGTGACGAATGTCCTCTTGACGTCCCCGGGGATACCCTTGACGTCCCGCAGGGAAGAATGCGCGGCTACTTCCTCCATGAGCTCTTTGCTGTAGAAACCGCGTTCCCGCGCCGTCTCCTCGAAGATCGGGTCCACTTCGAAAAGCTTGTCGTTGTCCATCACGTTCCTGTAATAGGCCACGGCGAACATCGGCTCTATGCCGGAAGAACATGGCCCGGCGATTATGCTGATGGTCCCTGTAGGCGCGATGGTCGTCAATGTGGCGTTGCGCAGTCTCCTGCCGTTCTTTCCGGTCGAGTCGTAGATACTGCCTTTGAAAAACGGGAATACGCCTTTTGAGGCCGACAGCTCCTGCGACTTGGACAGCGATTCATCGAGGATGAAAGACATCACCTTTTCCGCCAGGTCCACGGCCTCCTGCGAATCGTACGCCAGGCCCAGCCGCACCAGCAGCGTGGCCCACCCCATCACGCCGAGACCGACTTTACGCGTATGTTTGGTGGCCTTCTCGATCTCGGGAAGAGGAAAACGGTTCACGTCTATAAGGTTATCCAGGAAATGCACCCCCAGCCTGACGGTGCTCTTGAGACGCTCCCAGTCCACTTCAAGCGCCCCGGAAGCAGACTTGCGGAACATGACGGCGAGGTTGATCGACCCCAGGTCGCAGCTTTCATAGGGCAGGAGCGGCTGTTCTCCGCAAGGATTGGTGCTTTCCATCATGCCGAGATTAGGGGTGGGGTTATGCTGATTTATGCGGTCTATGAAGATTATTCCGGGTTCCCCGTTCTTATGCGCCTGCTTGACTATCAGGTCGAACACTTCCCGGGCATTGACGCTGGATACGGTTTTCTTGGTATACGGGTCTATGAGGTCGTAATTCTCTCCGCTCTCCACCTTCTTCATGAACTCGTCGGTGATCGCAACCGATATGTTGAAATTGTTTATCTCTTTGTTGTTCTCCTTGCAGCAGATGAATTCCAGGATATCGGGATGGTCGACCCTGAGGATCCCCATGTTGGCGCCGCGCCTGGTCCCGCCCTGTTTGACGGCCTCGGTGGCGGCGTCGTATACCCTCATAAAGGAGACCGGACCGGAAGCGACCCCGCCTGTGGTCTTTACCACGGCGTTCTTGGGGCGCAGGCGGGAAAAAGAGAACCCCGTCCCGCCTCCTGATTTGTGGATTATGGCGGTGGCCTTGAGGGTCTCGAAGATCGACTCCATGGAATCCTCTATAGGCAGGGTGAAACAGGCGCTTAACTGCCCCAGTTCCCTGCCTGCGTTCATCAGGCACGGCGAGTTGGGCAGGAATTCCAGGGAGGTCATCATGTTGTAGAAAGAATTCTCCAGCGCCGTTATGTCTTTATCGGTTTTACCGTACGCCTTTTCCGCGGAAGCGATGGCGCGCGCCACGCGCCTGAACAACTCTTCCGGGGTCTCCACGACCTTTCCTTCGGTATCTTTCTTGAGATAACGCCTTTCCAGGACCCTGAGAGAATTCTCCGACAACTGAAACGCCATTTCCACACCTCCCATTATTCTGTTCCTGACCGGCCGTCCAGACTCCAAACGGCGTTATGGACCCGACCCCCGAGACAAACGCTGACTGAGGGTATCACTATAACACCGCAGCAAAAGCGTGTCAATAAAATACTACATATTGTATGTATCATATCGGAGGATACAATCTATTGTAACTGAGCGGGCAGGGGCCGGCAGGACTCTCTGATGATCAATTCCGTCGGCAGGAATATCTTCTTGGCGGGCACGGGCTCGCGGCTGCGCATAAGATTGTTAAGCTCTTTTATGCTCTCCTGCGCCATTTCTATCAACGGCTGTTTTATGGTGGTCAGGGAAACCGGGCCGTACAGTCCCGAAGGGTTGTCGTCGAACCCGACAATCGAGAGATCCTCCGGGATCTTACCGCCTCTCTCTCTGACCACGGCCATCACCTCCAGGGCCATGGAATCGGACGCCACGAACACCGCGGTCACCGGTTCGGCCAGCGCCATGAGTTTCTCGGCGGCTTCCCTCGCCCGGCCCCGGGAATAATCGGTCTGAAAGACATAATCCTCGTTCAAAGGCAGGCCGTTCTTGCGCAGCGCGTCTTTATATCCGTTATAGCGCAGCAGCGCGGCCTGGGTGGCGAGGTCTCCGGTTATATGGGCTATTCTGCGGTGCCCCATGTTTATCAGGTAATCCACCGCTTTCTCCGCCCCTCCCTCGTTGTCCACTGCGATACAGTTGACGTCCAAGTCGTCTATATAGTTATTTATCACCACCACCGGCAGTTTGCTGCCGAGCGCCTCCTCCAGCTGCCTGCTGTTGCCGATGATATCGGCGAAGATAAAACCGCCCACGCCCTTTATGCTCAAAGGCGTGCTTCCGGACGTCAAATGCAGCAGCAGGTCGAGTTTGAAAGCCTCGCAAAGCGTCCCGATCCCGCGGATCAATTCCAGGGCGTAAAAAGAGTAGAATATCCCTTCATAGCGGGGTATCACCAGGGCGACGACGTTGCTGTGCCCGGTGGCAAGACGCTGTGCCAGCACGGAGGGCTGAAAATCGAGTTCCTTGACTGCTCTCAGTACCTTCTGGCGGTTATCTTCCCTGACTGTGGGGATCTTGTTTATAACGCGGGAGACGGTGGTAATGGATACGCCGCATCGCCTGGCCACATCCTTGATGGAAATAGTCTGAGATGATTTATTGCCGGACCGCACCATAACTATAGACGGATAAAGCTTCTTATTGGGCTATCTGGTCGCCGATCTTCAGAGGGATGGCCTGGCTGATGATGTCGCAGGCGGCCACGGAATTTCTGGTCTGCATGACCTTAAGGGTGGCGATGCTGTTGCGCCCCCTGCGCACGGTAAAGGAATCTCCGGCCCTTATCCCGGAATTGGCCCCCAGGTTTATGACAACGAAATTATTCTCTTTATTGACCGATACCACTTTCCCGATGCGGGGAGCCGTCTCGTCAATATACTTTTGCGACTGAGGGGAGACCGAGATCGGGGGCAGTTCCACTGAATTCCCGTCGGATGAAGGGGCGGGGGGAACGACGGCGCTGAGCCTGGCGAAATGCAGTTGTTTCTTCAGCTTTTCTATCTTCGTCAGGCTGTCCTTGAGCACTATCTCCAGCTCGGAATTCTTGTTCTTCAGCCGGTCGTTCTCGTTCTGCGACTCGCCCAGCCGGCCTTCGAAATAAGTGCGCATTTTCACTTCGCGCTCCAGGTTCTCGTTGGCCTGCTGAAGCTGGCGGGTAAGACTGTCCCTGGCCTCCATCAGCATCTTGCATTGCTGGTTCAGCTCATCTTTCTCGCGGGAAAGCTGGTCGTTGGCGGCGCCGAGCTCCTTGACGCGGTCCTGCAGCTTCTTCCGCTCGGCTACACCCTCCTCTATCTTCTTGTTCAGCGCCGCGATCTCCTGCTTGAGCGAGTCTCTTTCCATCTCAAGGGATCTCTTTATGCCGAGGAGCCTGAGATTTACGAAAAAGCTGACCGCCAGGATCACGCTTACCGCTATAACTACTATCTTGAGTTTTCCTTCCAATCCGCCTCCTATAGTATTCTCGCGAATACTTTCTGCATTACGAGACTTGCCGCGCCGGAAGCCACGGAATTCTCCCGCAGTTGGGAATAAACGATCTTCAGGTTATCGGTCACCTGCCGGAACGCCCATTGTCTCACCGTCTGGGTGACCTCATTCAGGAAATCCTCCCCTGCTTCCTCCATGCCGCCGCCGATGATGACCACCTGGGGATTCAGCAGGTTCGCGAGGGAAGCGATCTTTATGCCCAGCTTGACCGCGGCGGAGCCCAAGGCTTTACGGGCCGATTTGTCCCCGGCTTTCGCGGCGGCAAAAATATTTTTCAGGCCGGCCTCCTCGGGTTTGCAGCCGGCGGCCTTCAGGAACTCCGTCTCCGCCTTCTTGTCGGACTTGAGCAGCTTATCGAGTTCGGCCGTGATGCCCAGGTCCATCTCCCAGCGTTTGAGGAAACACGGATCTCCGGCTTCGCAATTGAAAACGGCGTCCTTGGAATAATTGTATATGGAAACTTCCCCGGCGTACCCGTTGGACCCGGTATATATCTCTCCGTTTATGACGATACCGCATCCTACGCCGGAGAACATGTAGACGATGTTCCTGTACCCGCGTCCGAGATTAAGCCAGTTCTCGCCGAAACAGGCGGCGGTGGCGTCGTTCTCTATCAACACCGGCAGGTCGAATTCCTTCTCGATTATCTCCCGCAGAGGCAGGTCCACGGAAACGTAGGCGTAGGAATGGTCCACCCTCTGCGGCCAGTGTATGCTGCCGTCTTTTTTATTCACCAGCCCGGCGATGCCTACGCCGATACCCTTGATCGCCGGCACATAGGCCTTGGAACGCCTGAGTATCTCGCGTATGATCTCAAGCACCGCCTCCGTGACGTCTTTTACCGACGAACGCGGACTGGCTATCTGCGTCTTGGTGACGATGTTGCCTTTCATGTCCACCAGCAGGCCGACCATGTTCAAAAGGTTCAGCCCGACGCCGATGATGTAACCGGACTGCGAATTGAGCTCAAGCAAAGCCGGCCTGCGGCCGCCTTCCGAGATATCAAGCTCTTTCTCGTAAACCAGGCCGCGCTTTATATAATCGTCTATGTAGTTGGAGATTGTAACGACGTTGATCCCCATCTCTTTGGAGATGTCCGGACGGCTGATGGGGCCGCGCCTTCTCAAGATCTCCAGGATCTCGATATTGCGCTTTTCCTTTTCAGAGTAATCTTCCCTGTGCAAGTCGACAGAAAGCATTTCGGGCAGCCTTTCCAGGTTGTCGGAACCCTTTCCGAAAGGTATTTTTATATAATTTTATACTACCAAACACTATGCAAGTCAAGTTAAAAAAAGTTTATTGTTGCGGGGGGCTGGATACATCTCTTTGCATTGGCACCGGTTACGCGCAGGGGGCGCCGGGCGGGAGCTCTTCAACGCACGTCAATGATCACGAAGGACCGGTCTATGGCCCCGGAAGGGTGCAGCGCTACAACGTTGATGACGCGGCTGCCCTGTTCCAGGTAAACGGTGGAGAAACCGGCATCGTCGGCAGACAAAGCGGAGTCTTTACCGGTCTGTCCGGACCATAAGAAGGAAAGTTTGACCGGCATGCAGCCGCTTTCGGCCGTATGGGCCGAGGAAGAGACGGAAACGTTCTCCCCGGAGGACGCCGGGACGGGAGAAGCCCCCAGGTCGAGCCTGGACATATTATACCCTGCATTTTCCGGACGGAAAGAAAGCTCGAGGAAGGTCCGCAGGTTGTATTCTATAGGCTTATTACCGGCCAGTTCTGCCATCCTTGCCCTGGAAAGGGCGACGTCCTCTTCGTAGTGCTTGCCGGCGATCCCGATCAACGCATTGTAATATTCGGCGGCGCGCGACGAGTCCCCTTCCCACTGCAGCAGCAGGGCCAGGTGATAAATGGCCGACACGACGTAAGGATTTTGCCTGCCGGAATCCGCCAGCCGCTGCAGATAGGATTTACCGCCTTCGGTATCCCTGAGCGCGTACATCCTTATCACGCCCGCCTTGAATACCGCCTCATCGGCGTTCTTGCCGGCGGGGAACTTCCCGGCCAGCCCGGCGTAGCGCTCAGCGGCGGCTTCGAACGAACGGCTCTTCTCGAGGTTCCACGCCCTGGCATAAAGCCGGTCCTCCTGGAAACCGTCCCTGCCCGCAAGGGATTCCGCCATGGCGAATATCTTCTCGGCGTATTCCGGGTCGCAGAAACCGCTGTCCTTATAAACGAAACGTCCGGCTATATCCAGAAGCATGGATATCTTTTCCTCTTTTGAATACGCGGGACTCCGCAGCAGTCCTTCCGCGAAAGCGTCGTAAGCCGGTTCCGATAAAAGGGTGTTGCCTTCTTTCATGAACTGCTCGGCGAGGGCGGATATCTCCTCCAGCCCGGAAGCGCCGGAAGCCTTCTTTTCTATGTAAAGCTTATAGAGCCCGCCGGCTTTTATCTTTTCTCCGGAGGCGGCGAGCGCGTCCGCCGCGTCCTTCAAGACCGCGGGACCGGAGCCGTCCGCTGCGGCGTATTCACGCGCGGCGGACAGCAATTCCAGCAGCGCCTTTGACGCCGTATCCTCCTGGTTCTCCCGCAGGGCCTGCCATAGCAAAAGTCGCGAATACACCGTCAGCGCCCCCCCTTCGACGGCAGCCGATTTTACCGCCTTCTGGGCATATTCCAGGGCTTCACGCCGGTAATCCTCCCCGCTGGAGAAATATTCATCCCATTTCTTCTCCGCCTGTATAGCCGCCAGCTGATCATACCTTGCCATGCCGGCGTAATAATAGGTCCATCCCGCCAGATCTTTTTTCTTCGCCGCGACGGTCTTGAGGGAAGAGATTAAATCCCCGTATCTGCCGGAGGAATAATAACATTCTTTCAATTTCTGCAGCGACTCCGGTAACGCCGCCCGGAACGAAGCGGTATCGTTCCTGGAGGGAGCAATGACATTCTTAACGCACGCCTCGCAGATATCCTGTTCCGCCGGATAAGCCGGACGGGAAGAGATGAGCGCGGCAAACAGCATTATCACAAAAAGAACGGCATAAGGGATATTCATCCTCTTCATTATATTTTCTCTTCCTCCAGCGGGCATTGCTTCATCAGGTCCTTTATGGGCAGCCCTTTCAGGCCGCTTGCGGCGGCATTCTTTTCCACCGGCTCTTTTTGTATTTCTCTGTTACTCTGCGGTTTCTTCCAGAATTCCCTGATCACATAATAAGCTTTCCGCGGGACACGCCGGTCCAGCCCCGGCTCCCCGCTTTCGGGGGAAAGCGCGACGATCCCGAACCACTCTTCGTTCATGTTCAGGCTGTCCTTGGCCTTTATGTCGAAATAATAGCTCCCGTTAGACCAGTGAGGCTGGGTGTCGTGCACCGTCCAGGTAGCCGGTGAATTCGGATTGTTCTTCCACCATTCGTCGGTCCACTCGAACATGACCCCGCCGAGACAGTTCCCGGCGCCCTCGCGCCTGCCGGCAAGATTCTGGTATATCTGCCTCCACTGGGATTCGAGAAAGAACGCCTGCATGTCCTGGTCTTCCCTGTTGCGGTAGGAATCGTAGCTGTCGGCGCCGAATTCGGTCAGCACCACCGGTTTATCGAAGGTCGCCTTGAGCGAATTGAACAGGTTCCCGAACGTCTTGCCTCTGTAGATTATACATCCCAGCAGGTCGACGTCTGGACAGTACTTGGCCGCGCATTCCAGACCGACCAGTTCTCCGTTGCCGAGGGCGACCGGATGGTCGGGATCTATCTTATGTATCTCCTGCGCCAGTTCGTTGACGAATGTGTAATATATCCGGGCGCGCATCGCTCTTTGTTTGACCGGGTCCGGCTCTTTGTCTATCTCGTCCGTGCTCCAGGGATTTATCTGCCCCGTGAAAGAATAATTGTTCTCGTTGCCCAGCAGCCAGAAAAGTATGCCGGGCTCATCCTTGTATGTGCGCACCATGTCAAGGACCTTTTCCTTGACCTTGTCGCGAAAGGCCTGGTCGCCGTAGAACGGCCCCGGGTACTCCCAGAACCCGAGCCAGTTGCCCATGATCACCCGCACGTTATAAAGCCTGTAGAGATCGTTCAGTACCGCCTTCACTTCGGCCGCGTCGTCGGCTGGCTCGTATAAACGGATGGTATTTACGCCCATGTCCTTCATCATCTTTCCGTCGGCGAGCCAGGGTTTATTCTGATCCTGCCACCAGGAATAATCCGACCCCTGCCCGACGGGTACCGGGTTGTAACAAACGCCTTTCACTATGTAAGGCCTGCCGCAGACCAGCAGCTGGTAATCCCCGTTCTTGAGAACGCGTATGCCGACCTTGGATTGAGGTTTGGCGGAGGTCGTGCCGCAAAGCAGGAAAAGGCAGGCCAGAAAAACACCGCAGGCCGCGGAGAACGACGCTCCGCGGCCCGCGATACCGGTCTTGTGGCCGCCGGTGATACCGGCGGCGGTGTTATTCGTACTTGATCTCATCCAGGTAGAAGATTATGCCGTCGGGATTGACGTCGGCATTGGTCGCCCAGCAAAAACCTCCTATGATGTAAGAAAGGTCCTTGCCTTTCAGATCGATCGAATACTGCTGCCAGTCCTTGGTAAGAACGACAGGGCCTATCCCGGCGGTGTCCGAATCGGAGAACTCTCCCATTATCCCGCCGATCTTGAACTCCTCTATGCGTTCGCCGCCCTTGGCGCCGCGCGCCCAGAAGGTTACCTTTGTCGCCTTGGAAAGATCGAACCCGGCGTCGATACTGCCCCAGTTGTTGGCGGGGTTCTGCCAGTAAATACCGCCCCAGCGCGCGCCTTGCGCGCCCTTGGCGGTATATATCACCTTGATGCAGGTATCGCCCAGATAAGGATCTTCCGAGGAAGAACCGTCATATTTTATGTCGCCGTAGTCCCCCATCCAGCCGGAAGCCACGAAATGGTTGCTTACCGAGCTTTTATCGGAGTAAACATAAAAAGGCACGTCCTGCTGTTTCCTGCCCTCAGGCTTCATCTCCTGGTCGGCCGAGAACTTTATGTCGTCGATATAAAAGACACAGCCGTCCGGGTTAAGATCGGCGGTCGTCACCCAGCCGAAGCCCCCGCTGATGTAAGACAGGTCGCGGCCGGCGAGGTTTATCGTATATTCCTTCCATGTATCTGTCAATTCCACCGGCCCGAACTCTGCCGTCGCGGAATCGGTATAATCGCCTTTTATTCCTCCCACAACGAATTTCTGGATGACCTCGCCGCCTTTGGCGCCGCGCGCCCAGAAAGTCAGTTTGGTCATGCCGGTAAGGTCGAATCCTCCCTTTTTGCTCCCCCAGTTATTGGCGGGATTCTGCCAGTAAACCCCGGCCCATCCCTGGCCCTGCGACTTCTTGGCCGAATAAGTGAACTCCATGCTGGTGGACCCGGAATGAGGATTCTCCAGGGACTGGTCGTTCATCTTGATGTCGCCGAAATCCCCCATCCAGCCGGAAGCCGCGTAATGATTGTCGGGAGACTTGGTGTCGGTATAGACACTGAAAGACTTCAGGTTATCCGCTTGTGCGTGAACAAAAGTAACGGCTAATGCCGGGACCAACACGGCAAGCAATGTGATCATCAATAATTTTCTCATCTTAAAACCCCTCCATAATGGACCGCGGATATATCTTTCTTGCCCGCGTTCCTTTCCCCGGGCGGCCGCTGAAATACGGGACCGGCGGCCGCGCTAAAAGGGAACGATTCCTTAGTAACATAACCCATACCTTATTCCGAGTTCAGACTGCCTTTACTGCCTGTATTCCTCCTTTCTACCTCCTGCACTGTAACAGATACCGCGTAAAAAGCGTTTCAATGATTCCATTTCTTCTTATACATGAAATACACCGGTCTCAATTCCCTGAGGAACGGGCTGTTCTTGCCGTCCCCCTGCCCGCATATCCCAAGCCATTCTTCATGCATAAAACCGTCCGGGAAAGGCCCGGTGAACAGACCTTTGGTGTCGTGCATGGACGGTTCATAGGCTTTCCACCATTCATCCAGCCATTCAAAGATCACGCCTCCTATGGCGTTGCCTTCGCCTTCGTGAAAAGCCATGTTCTCTTCTATATCCTCCCAGGCCCCGCGGTGGTATTCGGACTGCGCCTTTTCCGACGCCTCTACGCTGCTGCCGAGGGCAAAGGCCGGACATCCGTATTCCGTGATGAACGCGGGTTTACCTGTCTCTTCCCTGACCTGGCGCCAGAGGAACCCGAAACCGTAGTCTCCCCGGTAGGCGTTGGTGCCGAAAATATCCACGTCCGGAGCGTTCTTGCCGAACTTATCCAGGAAGAGCACGTCTCCGCTGCATATCGCCACCGGATGTTCGGGATCTATCTCTTTGACCCTCTTTGCCACCTCGTTGGCGAACTTGAAGAAAGCCTCGGGCTCCTTGTCCGCGTTGCAGGCGAAACCGTAAACGTTCTCGTTGCCCAGCAGCCAGAAAAGGACGTAAGGCTCGTCCTTGAATTCCTTCACCATGCCGAGCACGGATTCCATCATCTTCTTCTTGTGCTCTTCGTCGTTATAATCCGTTCCCGGGTACCAGGAAGCCCCCGAACCTATGGCGTATTTGCCGAGAAAATCGCCCAGGATCACCCTGATGCCGTAGTCCTTGTACATCGCGCGCATCAATTCCTTGTTCACCTTCTTGGGATGATGATAAAGCCTGATAGTGTTTATGCCCATATCCTTCATCAGTTTGAAGTCGCCTACCGCCGGTTCATTGGCGTCGCGGGTGTTGTTCCTGTTCTTGTCCACGAAAGAATCGTAAGGGCCGTCTATCCTGCCGTTGGAATTGAAATCTTCCTCCATCCAGTTGCCGAGGGTCCCCTCATCGGGGGACTGCCCGATCTTTGTCGGGGTATAAGTGACGGCCCTGATCACGTACGGCTTGCCTTCGACTATCAGCTGCCAGCCTTCGTCATCATACTGGACAAGATGCACTTTCCCGCCGCCCAGTTGTCTTTTTACCTCCGGAGCGCGTCCGCCGGGCAGACGCTCCTGGATCTTCTTCAACGAGGCTGTCTTCACGAATTTCCCCGGGGTGGTCACGGCCATATCGTTGGAGACGTCGTTATCGAAACCGTTCAGTATCTTTATGTCCGCTCCGGCCAGTTTGTAGCCGAGAGACGGGTTGTTGCGCAATATATAATTTATTTTTGCGATAGCGGCCTGCCCCACATACCAGGGAGTATGCCAGTAGGTCCAGCCGTAGGTGCCGGGGAAATGCACGACTATCGCGTAATAACATTTAAGGGCGTGTTTATATAAACCGGATTTTTCCAGTATAAGCCCGAGATAAAAAAGTTTCACGCCCTGCGGCTCCGGCGCCGTGGCCCATTTCAGGAAAGCCGCTTCCAGGTCCGGGGAATGCACGTAATCCCAATGGGAACCTTCCAGCCTTTTTTCCTTCTGCGCCTTTTTGTAGGCCGGGTCCCAGCGTATGGAAGTGGTGTTGGGATAGATCCCTTCGCCCACCGCGGCGCTCAAACCTTCCTGGTCCTTGACGACGTATTTGTACTCCGCGGTGCCGGTCCTGGTGAATTCCCCGTATTTTTCATAGTCAACCACGTCCTCTTTGCCGGGGTCATACAATTCTATTACCGTAGGCAGCTGGCTGACTTTCTTCTTTTCCTCTATCTCTATAGAACCGGTCTCTATCTTCTTGACGCTCTGTTCCGAGGCCAGCGCGATCTTCCAGTACCACCCGCGCTGGTCCCAGGCCTGGGCGAACGGATATTTCTCTATGATGGTCTTGAACAGTTCCTTCGCCTCGTCGTTCTTCCCCTGCCGCATATAGCTCTCCGCCTGGATGAAATAGGCGGTGGCGACGTCGTTGAGGACACTTACGGCCTGTATCTCCTCTTTGTGGGACGGGAGCTCTTTCAGCGAGGACTGTTGTTTCAAGGCCTCCGCGGCATACAGCTCAATGCACCTGCCGGTATATTTAAAGGTGGCTTCCACGTCTCCGCTGCCGTGCGCCTGCCAGGATTTGGTGATCAATACCGAAGAGGACTCGGCGGACGTCTCCGCGGCCGTAGTGCCGTCTCCGGACCAGGCAACGCCTCCGGAAAGAAGGAAGGGAACAAAACATAACGGGATTAAGAAGGATGGTTTCATCTTTATCCTACCAGCGCCCCCTGAGTGACGCCTTTGACGATGTATTTCTGCATAAAAATATAAACAAGGATTATGGGCAGGGCGGTGATGGTCAACCCGGCCATAAGCAGCGGATAACGCGTTATGAATTCCCCCTGGAACGTCATCAACGCCACCTGGAGAGGCATCAAAGGCTTGGAATCGAATATGATAAGCGCCAGCACGTATTCATTCCAGACGTTCAGCGCGTTCAGGACCACCACTACCGCCAGGACCGGCTTCGCCAGCGGCAGGGCGACATGCCGCCAGATGCCGAGTTTGGAGCAGCCGTCTATCCTCGCAGCGTCCTCCAGTTCCTTGGGCATCTTGTCGAAAAACGTTTTCAGGAGAAAAATGCTGGTCGACAATCCCACGTTGATCATACAGAGTATATAGCCTATCGGGGTATTGCGCAGATGCAGTTTGTTCAACAGGACATAAAGCGGGACGAAACTCCCCGGTATGGGGATCATCATCGCGGCCATGAACATATAGAAAATAAGGTTCCTGCCCGGGAAGGTGAAACGGGAGAATGCGTAAGCGGCCAGCGAGGAGACCACCACGATGCCTAGCACGACTACGGAGGTATAAACAATGCTGTTGAAAAAATTCCTCCCGAACCCGCCCTGCTGCCAGGCCAGGACGTAATTCTCGAAATGAAACTCTTTGGGTATGAGGGACATATCCCTGAAAATGGTCTCCTGGGTCTTGAGGCTGGAAGAGAACATCCAGAGCAGCGGGAAAATGCAGGTCAACGCCACCGCTATAAGGAAAGCGTAAACTATAACGTTAACAGCCACTTTTTTACCGCGGTAATATTTATCGCTTTTCATATACGGCAGCGCTCCTCCGGCGCGTTAATATTGCCTTGACCTTTTGGAAAAACGGTACTGCACGAACGAGATTATTATCAGCACCACCCCGAAGACAATGCCCTGCGCGCAGGCGTAACCGAAACGCGACGAACCGCGCATGGAAGCCAGTATGCGCAGCACCGGCACCTGCGTGTGGTAAGCAGGACCGCCGCCGGTCATGGCGATGATCAAAACGAACGCCTGCATGGTGCCCAGGACCGTGAGGATCGCCACCAGGATCGCCACGGGGATCATCAGCGGCATGGTTATGTTCTTGAAACTGGCCCAGGCATTGGCGCCGTCAACGCGCGCGGCTTCGTACAACTCCCGGGGGATCGTCTGCAGCCCTGCCAGGAAGATCAGGAAGCCCCAGCCGAAACCCTTCCAGCAGTGCACCACGGCCACGGTGGTAAGCGCGGTCTGCGGATCGGAGAGCCAGTTCTTTGCCAGATGCGGCAGCCCCATTTTGAGCAGCCATGCATTGAAAAGCCCGTAGTTACCGTCCAGTATCCACTGCCATACAAGGCCTACCACAACTTCGGAAAGCACCGGAGGGATGAAAAATACCAGCCGGAAGAAATTCTTCATCCTTATCTCCCTGTCGCAGGCCATGGCCAGCATGAAAGCCAGCGCGTTCTGGAAAATAATCGCGATCAGGGTGATATACCCGGCGTGCCACATGGAAAGCCACCAGATATTGTCCTGGGTGAGGACTTCTTTGAAATTGGCGAGACCGACGAAGGTCTTGGTGGGAAGAATGCCGTCCCATTCGTACATACCGAGCTGGAAGACCCAGATGAACGGTATAAGATAGAAAATAAGGAAAATCGTTACCGCGGGCAGAACGAAAAGATAATTTTCCAGTGTCGATTTAATACGCATTTGAGCCGTTTGATCGCCGGGGTTTCAGCCGCGCGGCGGATATCATCTGTTGTTTTGTTTCGACAATTCCCTCTGTTTGATCCTCTGCACTTCTTCCGCCACCTGCACCGGGGTTTTCTCCCCGATAACGATGGATTGTATCCCTTTATCCAAAGCCTCTATCACCGCCGGGAACTCGGAGACCCCCCACACGTTGGGATGCGTGGAATTATCGATATCGTCGGCGAACTGCGCCAGCACTTCGGATATTTTCTTCAGGCTGTCCTTATTTGCCGGCAAATTAAGCGTGGTCTCCGCCAGGAACACCTGCTGTTCGCGGTCGGTAAGCCAGCGCAGGAACTTGACCGCCTCCTCTTTCCTCGGGGATCTGGCGTTGACCATAAAAGACGATCCCGCCCCTCCCCAGATCACCATGGGATACCTGGAACTTGCCGCCGGAGGCAGCATGGCGCCGAACTCCAGACCGGGATTCATGCCTTTATAGACGTTCACGCACCAGGATCCGTTGAACGCGAATACGGCCTTCTCGTTGGCGAAAAGCTGCTCGGCGTTCTTGTTGACCATGGTCACCAGCCCGTTCGCCAGCACGCCGGAATCCTGCATCTGTTTGAATATCTCAAGAACTTTGATCCAGTCCGGATCGGTATAGGGCACCTCTCCTTTTATGGTGGCCAGCACTTTGTCTTTTCCCATGACATTGAAGGCGTAATTATTGGCCATGCAGTCGACCATCCAGACTTCCCCCCAACCGGATACAAGCCCCTGCACTCCTGAGGCCTTGATCTTGGGTCCCAAGGCAAGAAACTCCTCCAGGCTGGCCGGGGGCTTATTGGGATTGCCGCCCAGCTGCTTGAGCAGCTTCTTGTTGTAAACCATCTGGATTGTGGTTATGTCGATGGGCACGCCGTAGATACCGGGAGTGACCCCGTAGGTATTATCGGAGGAGAACTCGTTGACGGCCAGGGCCTTGGAAAAAAGGATATTTTTCCATTTGCCGTTGTCCGCCGACATGTACGGGGTGATGTCGAGTATGTGCCCCGCCTTGATGAAAGAGGAGAAATCGCGTTTTTCTCCCAGTATGCCGAAGATATCCGGCAGGCTCACGCTCTGCGCGGCGGCCCTGATCTTCTGGGAGTAGGCGTCGGAAGGGGCGTAAAGCTCAAAGGTGACCTTCACGCCGGTCAACTCTTCATACCGGCGGCTCAGCTCTTCGAACGCGGACTGGCGGTCGGTCATCCAGTGCCAGATGACCACGGAATTCTTATTCTCAACAGGCATGGGAGAGCACCCGCACAGGAAAAGCAGACTTAGAACGGAAAAAGCCGATAAACCTCTCAGACAGCCGGAGAATTTTGCCGCCATTGAGCCTCCTCTCAAGCCGGAAATCTTGTGGTGTAACGGGATTTGCCGACAGTTATTTGGAACGCAGGCAGATTGAGTTGCGTTTAACTCTAACACAGGTTCATTATATGGTCAAGATTTTTATGCCCGGGAGGAACGGAGAGCCGCAGGACCCGTCAATGCAGCCTCATTATCCTGGAAAGATTCATGAATCCGGCATTCTCCAGATTGATCCCCATACGGTACCCGCCGGAGGACTCCTGCTTACTCCATACCACCCTGCCCCTGGCATAAACCGGCTGCCCCTGGTCGGGAACGTTCAGCCATATCTCCAGATCGGCGGAAGACGGCAGTTCCGAACCGGAAAGTATTCCCAGTCCGTGAGCGCTGATATCGCTCGAGACCGCTTCACCGGAAACATGCGAATACAGATCGGTATACTTGACCGGGAACCGGACCGGGATACGCTCGAACAATCTCTGGTCTTCCGGACTTCCGTCGGGCTGTTCTATATATTCCATCCATCCCGGATCTCCCCGCGGCAGATCCGCCCTGAACAAAATAATTCGACGCGCCGCGGCTTTCAGACCGCGGTTCGCCCAGATCTCGATACTGGGCGGCGGCTGTATTATCCCCGCGCCAAGGGCGCGGTTTCAGCGCCGTCGAAGTATAAAAGGCCGGCACGGCCCAGACTCCCCTTTGGAGTCGAGTCCTGAATTATACCGGGGTTTTATTCCGGCCCGATAGATTATAGCTTACCGGGACGGGGAATGTCAACGTAAAACGGATCCGGGCATCCGGCTTAATTCCGGACGGTCCCTCAAAGATATCCGATCTGACCGTGGATGTAACGGAATTCCGACGAACGTATCAACTATTCTGCCTTAGGACGTGCGCCACGCCTGCGGTGACCGGGTTGGAGAGACTTATGCCGGCGCGGAAATTATCCTTCCCCTCCTGCATAGTCCACATCACTTCGCCTTTTGTATAGAACGGCTGGTGTTTATCGGAAAGGAAAAGCCAGCAATCGAGGGAAGAGCCGCATGACAACGAAGACCCGGTAGACAATCCCAGTCCCCGTATGCTTACGTCGTTAACGGTCCCCGCGGATTGTCCCTGCGCGCCCGCCAAAGAGAATTTCAGCGGAAAGCTGACCGGGATCCTTACAAAAAACCTTCTCTCGTTCTGGTTTGCCATAGTGGAGCCCCCCCCGGGAAAGCCTCTTCTTCTAAACAAAAACCGGAAGAGTCACTTTCCTTCCGGCTGAATCCGTGGCTATCCCCGCTTTTTGAATGCGGGACTAGCCGGCTTAGAAAAGAGTTTTATTATCCTTTTGCAAAAAAAGTATAACTCGAACAATTCCTTTTGTCAAGCACAAATCTTACTGAAATCATTTGACTTTAGTATTTAGATATGATATTTCTAAAGGGTATTTTTGATGAATAATCCAAGGAGGTAACAATGAACCTGAAGAAAGTCTCCGTTTATGTGAAATTGAACTGGGTAAAGCTGCTGCTGGTCCTGCTGGCATTAACGATGGGGACGCTCACCGTGATCGCTTTGATAGTCGGTATGAAGGCCATGGCTGGGCTGGAATCCTTCTACAAACAGATGCAGCTTTCCATGATCCCGCTGCAGATATTCATCGCCGTGGTCACCGCTTTTGTCTTCGCCTCCATTTACACCGTCTTCCACTACTGGTTCTTCTTTGCCGGGGGGATGACGAAACTCGGGCAGAAAAAGATAAAAAGCGTGGAAGTGAACGTTAAATGGGACGACGTCATAGGTATGGACGAGGTCAAGCGGGAAGCCTGGGAAGTGGTGCAGCTGCTGAAAGACCGCACGAAACTGCAGCGCGTGGGCGGACAGATCGTGAAAGGCATACTGCTCTCCGGGGCGCCGGGATGCGGAAAGACCTATCTGGCAAAGGCGATAGCCACGGAAGTAAAAATGCCCTTCCTTTCGGTGGTGGGCAGCGAGCTGGAGGGCATCATAGTCGGGCTGGGGGCGGCCAAGATCCGCTCGCTGTTCAAGGAAGCGCGCGCGCTGGCCGAACTGCACGGCGGATGCATAATATTCATCGATGAGATAGACTCCGTGGCCAGGCCCAGGAGGGATGACGCCGGCTTCGGGGGCCAGATGAGCGCCAACGCCGCCGTCAACCAGCTGCTCACGGAGCTGGACGGCCTGCGCAAAAAAGAGAACAACCTGGTGGTGATCGGAGCCACCAACGTGGACGAGAAGGACCTCGACCCGGCGCTGATGCGGGCCGGGCGTTTCGACAGGAAAATATACATCGGGCTCCCCGGGCTTAAAGACAGAGAGAATCTTTTCGGGTTCTATCTGAAAAAGGTGCGCTGCGGAAACGACATAAGCATCAGCCAGCTGGCGCGTAAAGCGGTCTATAAAAGCCCCGCCGATATAAACAATATCGTGCGGGAAGCCGGTATAATCGCCATCCGCAACCATAAAGACAGCATCGGCATGGCCGAGATAAACGAGGCCATGGAAAGAATAGACATGGGCTTGAGAAAATCGCTGGAGCTCAGCCCGGCGGAAAAAGAACAGGTCGCCTATCACGAAGCCGGCCACGCCATCGCCGCCTACCTGCTCCACCCCACCGACGACGTGTTCAAAGCCACCATAATACCCCGCACCGTAGGCTTTCTCGGCTACGTCTATCACCGTTCGAAGGAAGAGATGCACATACACAATAAAGAATATTACCTGGCGAATATAAAAGTGGCGATGGGTTCTTACGCCGCCGAAATGCTGAAGTTCCGCACCACCACTTCCGGGGTCGGAGAAGACATGCATCAGGCGGCTTTCTGGGCCTATAATATGGTCTGGTGCTGGGGAATGGGCTCTTCCGGCATGAAGGGGAATTTCAAGGAATTGAACAAAAGTTTCTCCTCCTTCTCCGCGTGGTCGCAGATGAATTTCATTTCCGAGAGAACAAAGGAAAAACTGGACGAGGACGTGCAAAACATACTTTCACAATGCCTGCAGGAAGTGGAAGACCTGCTGAAAAAAGAATCCGCGCTGCTCGACCGTTTCGCCGGGGAATTGATCGCCAAGGAGGAGCTTGATTACGACCAGATAGAGGCGATATTCAAAGATTGCGGAAAAGAACGGATAAAGAAATGAGCCGTCTCCGCGCGGCATTCCTGTCCGTCTGGTTTGCCTCCGTTCTATGCGGATGTTTCTCCCTGCAGCCCACCTATACCAGGGAAAAGTCGGCGGAGGCCGTGATAGCCCTCTGCCGCAGCGAATACGGCCTGAAAACAAACGCCTGGCTCTCCGGGGACACCCTTTACGTTTATCTGCCGGTGGCGTCGCTGACGACCACGGACAAGGAGCTGGCCGGCGTGATACAGAAGGATATAAACCGTCTCGTGATCGCCGCCACCCGGGTCTGTCTGAGCATGAATCCGCGCATGGAATTCCTGGTGATCGCCGTGACCGATACCAGGCAGCACGGAATAGAATACAGGATAGTCAATTACGTCGCGGACCTGGTCAAGCTGCAGTACAATGCCATCTCCAGGAACGATTTCGCGGCGCGCAGCATAATCTCGATAACCCAGAACCCGCTGGCCATAGGAGACGAAGAGGGAAAATACATTCTTAAGGAACCTCTCAAGAAAGCCGATTTCATCTGCTCCCTGATAACGCAGAGGATAGATTACGCCGCGGCAAAACAGCGGCAGAACGCGGCGGCCATGCCCCCCAAAGCTGCGGAAGTAAGTCTAACGGAGGGCTCTTTGACGGTAGCGCTGCTGCAGCCGGTTTCAGGGGATGCGGCGTCTGTGGCCTCCGCCGCCGGATTGAAAGAAGAGGCTCTGGCCGCGGCGGCATGGGTCATCAATGAATATGGTTTCCGGGATTTCGACACGTTGAAGATATCCGGCCCGCCGCCGGATAACGCCGGATCAGAATTCAACCGCAAAGCCCTGCTTTCTCATCTGCGGGAAGCAGTACGCAAATGAGATCCGGCGTATAAGATAGGATTCACCGCGGATCAGAAAGAGACTTTCCTGCCGTTTACGCGCAGACGTCCGCGCAGAAAAAGGTCTATCGCCAGAGGATATATCCGGTGTTCGGCTTTATGTATCCTTTTCTCCAGCCCGGCAAGGCTGTCGTTTCTTCCCACCTTTACCGCCTCCTGCATTATTACCGGGCCGTGATCGGTCTTCTCGTCCACGAAATGCACGGTCACTCCGGTGACCTTGACCCCGTATTCGAAGGCGTCTCGTATAGCGTGGGCCCCTTTGAAAGAGGGAAGCAGGGCCGGATGGATATTGATTATGCGGTTATGGTAACGTTTAACGAAAGCGGGGCTCAGTATGCGCATGAAACCGGCGAGGACTATAAGGTTTATGCCTCCGCGGCGCAGCGCGTACAGGATCTCCGTCTCGAACGATCCCCGGGAGGAGAAGTCACCGCGGGAGACGATCAAGGTCCTTACCCCGGACCGCGCCGCTTTGCCGATGACCGGCGCCGCAGGATTGTCGCAGACCAAAAGCGCGATCTCCGCTCTCAACGCCCCGCTCTTCACCGCTCTAACTATGGAGAGGAAATTGCTCCCCGCGCCGGAAGCGAACACGGCTATCCTGGCTTTTCTTCTCATGAACTGCTCCCCGCGACTGCTTACAGAACGGCTATCGCTTTGACCGGACACACCTCTACGCACTCCATACACGAAGTGCATTTAGCGTAATCTATGACCGCCAGGTTATTCTCGACCTTTATCGCCCCGTATTTGCACGTTTTCTCGCAGCGCCTGCAGGCAATGCAGGCGGTCTTGCAGTATCCCCGCTTGACCGCGGCGGTATCGGAAGAACGGCATGCCACGTAAACCTTCTGTTCTTCCGTCCGGAGGGAAAACAGGTGCTTGGGGCAGGCGCTGACGCACTTTCCGCAGGCGCGGCATTTATCTTTATCGACGTGCGGGAGCCCGTCTTTCCCCAGATGGATGGCGTTAAAGGGACAGACCTTCGCGCATGTTCCCAGCCCTATGCAGCCCCAGGCGCATTTCTTCGGCCCCCCGAGAAGGGCGGCAGCGGCCCGGCAATCCTTTAAACCGGAGTAAATGTATCTCTCCTCCACGCCTGCGCCGCCGCGGCAATGCAGCACCGCGGTCCTTCTGGAGGATTTATCAAGCTTCTTGCCCAGTATGGCCGCAATCTCGTTCTTTACCGTTTCGTCGCCGGCCCGGCAGGCGTCCGGGGAAAGCTCCCCTTTGAGGACCGCTTCGGCAAACCCGAAGCAGCCCGCGGCGCCGCAGGCCCCGCAATTGGCCCCGGGCAGCAGTCCCATTATCTTCTCCAGGCGCAGGTCGGTGTGCACGGCCAGCTTGCGCGAGGCGAAAGCCAGCCCGGCCCCGAACAGCACGCCGAGCTCACCCAATATCAATACCGCAGTCAATATGGCCATATGGATATTCCCTCCGGGTCAGAACCTGAACCCGTTGAACCCCATGAACGAAAGGCTCATCAGCGAAGCGGTGACAAAAGCGATGGGGAATTCCCTGACCGCTTCCGGCACGCGTGAATATTCCAGCCTTTCCCTTATGGCGGACATCAAAAGCATGGCCAGAGTATAGCCTATGCCCACGCAGATCCCCTGAAAAACCGAGAATATGAAGCTCCCCGGCAAAGGTCTGCCCTTGCTGAAGAACATGTCCGTATTGAGCACCGCGACCCCGAGCACTGCGCAGTTGACCGTGATCAACGGCAGGTAGATGCCGAACACGCGGTAAAGCGCCGGCATGAACTTGCGGACAACCATTTCTACCAGCTGGACGCAGGAAGCTATGACCAGGATAAAAGAAATGGTGCGCAGATAAGCGAGGTTGAATGGTATCAAAAGGTAATTATATATCGCCCAGGTTATGGCTGAGGACATGACGATCACGAAAAACACCGCCGAGCTCATGGCCAGGGCCGGGCGGGTCTCCTTGGAAATGGCGATGAACGAACACAACCCCAGGAAACGCGAAAGGATGACGTTGGAAACGAAGATGCTGGAAATAAAGATCGCCAGGAAATGTCCCGCGTTCATCCCTTCCTCCCCTTCAGCAGATTAAAGAACCCCAGCATCCCCCCTATGACCAAAAGCGCCCCCGGGGGCAGGGCCATCATCAGCGCCGGCTGAAAACCGGGAAGCACTGTATATCCCAGCAGTTGTCCGGAACCGAGCAGTTCCCTGACCGCGGAAATAAGCGCCAGCCCCAGGGTGAACCCGGCGCCCATCCCCAGAGCGTCCGCCAACGAAGCGGAGAGCGTCCGGCGGGAGGCGAAGGCCTCGGCGCGGCCGAGCACCATGCAGTTGACCACGATCAACGGGACATATATACCCAGGGACTTGTTCAACGCCGGGCTGTAGGCCTTCATCACCAGTTCGGCGATGGTCACGAAAGTGGCGATAATGATGATGAAACACGGTATGCGTATCTTGTCCGGCACCGCTTTCTTTATCAACGATACGATACAATTCGAGCCGACAAGCACGAAAGTGGCGGCGGCTCCCATGCCCAGCGCGTTGCTTACCGAAGTGGAGACCGCCAGCACCGGGCAGAGCCCGAGCGCCAGCACGAAAATGGGATTCTGTTTTATTATACCTTTAAGGAACTCGGATAATAATTTCATCTTGCCTTTCCCGTGCCGTAAATACGCCCGCGGGTATACCTGTCGATGAAAGGGGCAACGGCGTTCATTATCAGGATGGCGTAACACGTCCCTTCGGGATAGCCGCCCCACAGCCTGATCACCACGGTCAACAGGCCGCATCCGGCCCCATAGATCAACTGCCCTTTGGCGGTCAAAGGAGAGGTCACGTAATCCGTCGCCATGTAAAAGGCGCCCAGCACCAGCCCGCCGGAAAGCAGGTAAAACAGCCAGTCCCCGCTGAACAGTCCGGAAGGTCCGAAAACATAATGCAAGATCCCGGCGGTCAACAGATAAGACACCGGGATATGCCAGGTTATATATCCTTTGAGAAAAAGAAAGACCGCGCCGGCCAGCAGCCCCGCTATGCAGACCTCCCCTATACATCCGGCCTTGTTGCCCAGGAAAAGATCCAGGTAAGGATAAACCTGCTGGAGATGCCCCTCTTTCAGCGCGGACAACGGGGTCGCCGAAGCGACGGCATCGAAACCCGGGGCGCGGAAAGAGGTCATGTAAGCCGGCCAGGAGGCCATGAGGAACGCCCTTGCCGCGAGGGCAGGATTGAATATGTTCTGTCCCAGCCCGCCGAAGATATGTTTCCCCACGGCGATGGCGAAAAAAGAGCCGACCGCCGGGATCCAGAGCGGGACTCCGGCGGGCAGGTTATACGCCAGGAGCAGACCGGTAAGGAAGGCGCTGCCGTCGGACAATGTGACCTGCCTGCGCGTCATTTTCTGCAGCAGCCATTCTGAAACGAGCGCTGCCGCGACGGCCGTGACGATAACGGCGAGGGCCGCATAACCGAAGAAATAGACGCCGGCCGCCCCCGCTGGAAGCAACGCCAGGCTGACGCTCCACATTATGCGCGCCGTGGACTCGCGCGCATGCAGATGCGGCGCCGCGGCGACTATAAGCTTATTTCCCATTACGCAAGGCCTCCCTTACTTCGGCCGCTTTCAGGTCCACGGACGATATTACCGCCCGCGAAGAGATCGTCGCCCCGGTTATCGCCTGCACCCCGGAGACCCGGGCCGCCTCCACGCCGCTGAACCTGCCGGTGAAAGATACTTCCGCCACTCTGCTTCCCAATCCGGGGGTCTCGTTCTGGTTGAGGATCTTTATCGCTTTTATCTTCGCCCCGGCGTCCATGCAGACCATGGTATCTATCATACCGGAATACCCCTTACCGGCGGCTTTGAACAAAACGCCCAGCAACCTGCCGCTTTTATCATAAGCCTTGTAAAAGAGGACCTCGTCGCCTTTACGTACCGGCGTGAAAGCCGCGGCCTCCGGCTGCAGCTCTTTCAACGCCGCTTCTTCCTCCAGGCCCGCCTGTGCCGCTATACGCGGGGCGGTGACGGCATTGACCGCCGCAAGAAGACCACCTGCCGATAATGCTATGAGGCCCAAAATGAACGCGAACCTGAATATATCCCTCATCTGGCGGCCTCCGCTTTGGCTCTCTTTATATACTGAACCAGCCGGCGGTTGGCCGGACACACATAAGTGCACGCTCCGCATTCCACGCAATCGGCCAGCCCTTGCCGTTTCGCTTCCTCGAACAATCCCCTCTCGGCAGCCGCCCCCAGCATACAGGGAAGCAGTCCGGTGGAACATACGCGCACGCACCTGCCGCAGCGTATGCAGGCGCTCTCTTCCAGGATACGGCTGCTCTTCTTCCCCAGCACCAGCACGCCGCTGGTGGTTTTTGTTACAGGGACGTCCGTCCCGGCCTGGGTGATACCCATCATCGGCCCCCCGATGATTATTTTACCGGGTTCTTCCTTAAGCGGCCCGCATGAAGCGATCAATTCCGATACCGGGGTACCGGTCCGGACCAGCAGGTTTGCGGGATTCGACAGGCAATCGCCGGTGACTGTGACCACCCGTTCGTAAAGAGGTTTCCCCAGATAAACGGCCTCGTAGGCGGCGAAAACGGTGACCACGTTCTGCACTACGGCCCCTGCCTCGAACGGCAGCTTGCCGCGGGGGACTTCCCTGCCCAGAACGCTCCTGATCAGTTGTTTTTCCCCGCCCTGGGGATAAAAAGACTTTAATTCCTTCACCCTCAGCGGTTTTGAGACCCTGCCGAGGAACAGTTCTATCGCCCTTGGTTTATTGTCCTCTAACGCTATGCAGATGTCCTCGACTCCCAGTATGCGGCCGAGCAGCAGCGCCCCTTTGATGATCTCGTCGCTTTTCTCCAGCATCAGCCGGTAGTCTGAAGTGAGATATGGCTCGCATTCCGCCCCGTTGACGATCAGCGTTTGTACCCGGACCGGCGGTTTAAGTTTGAGAAAAGACGGGAACCCCGCTCCTCCCATCCCCACAAGACCGGCATCGCGTATTATATCGAGGAGCTCTGCCTGCGGCAAAGAATCCACAACGCCCGCCTCGCGCGCCCGGAAAGCGAAAGAATCGGGCAGCTGCGTCTCTATCACCGCTGCGCCGCACCTGCCGAGCACGGGATGCGCGCAGGTTTCCAGCGAAGATACCGTTCCGGTCACGGAAGAATGGACGGCCGCCGACGGCATGGCCCCGGCGGAAGCTATCCGCTGCCCGGTAAGGACTTTATCTCCCGGCTTGACCTCCGGCAGGCAAAGCTTGCCCAGATGCTGGCAGAACGGGATGAATACCTTGCCCGGGGGAGGCAGAACGGTTATCTTCTTATCCTCGGTAGCTTCTTTGCGGTGCTCTAATTTAACCATGCGCTCATTCTCTTGTAGAAGATATTCGCCAGCCCGGTCAGCGCGAACAGGCAGCCGATCACGGAAATAATGAATATTTCCGGGAGCCTTTCCGCTATCTTGCTGCTTAAAAGCATGAAGGTAAGGAACCCCGCGTGCATTATTATTTCCATCGCGCTGAAGACCTTGCCGCGCATCTGGCTGTCGCTGACCCTGTGTATTATGGTGTTGGAGGCGATCATGATGGGGGAAACGCTCAACCCCAGAAGTAACGCCAGACCGGCAGCCACGTTGAAAAGAGGATACCTCTGCAGCATGAAGGCGAAAATTATCAGTATGATCCCGGCCGAGGCAAGGGAAATGAAGATCACCCTGTAATGCGATATCCTGGACCCGAAACGCCCGTAGACCACCGAACCGAGAAAAAGCCCGGCGCCGAGGAAAACGATGAGCAGACCGAGATCTTTGGTGGCGGAATGCAGGGTTTTCTGCACGAAAACTATCATCACCACGTAGAGGGCCCCCAGGGCCGCGGAAAGCGAGAAAATAAGCCCCACCGTGAAACGTATGTGCTTGTTCTTCAGGACGTATTGCCAGCTCTCCTTCAGTTCCTGCAGCACCGTCTTCTTGAATATCTCCTCCATATCCCTGACCGGATGGGAAACCGCATGTTCCCGTATTCTCCTGCATGCCCCGGTGTAAATAAAGAAGATCAGGCCTGCGGAAAAGGCGAAACTAAGCGAATCCAGGAAAAAACCGCTCTTGGGCCCGATCCATTCCACCAGCAGCCCGCTTATGCCGAACCCGGCTACCGCAGCGATCATTCCGGTCATATTGGCCAGGGTGTTGGCCATCAACAGATGCTTCTTCTCCACGAGCTCCGGCAGTATCGCCATCTTGGCCGGGACAAAGAACCTGCCGATGCTGAAAATAACGAATATGACCGTATACAAAGGAAGGAAGTTGCTGGTATGAAAAAAGAAAAGCGGTATGCTCAACACGAGAGCCGCGCGCAGGAAATCGCAGACATACATGGTGCGGCGTTTGTCCCAGCGGTCCACGTAGACCCCGGCCACCGGACCCACGACAAAGACCGGGAGGATGGTAAAGGACATTATCTTGGCGATCTGCATCGGGGAACCAGGGGCTTTAAGATAGATAAGCCCCAGTAAAGCCATCTGGTCGAGCCTGTCCCCCAGTTGGGAAACGATCTGGCCGAGCCAGAGCAGGAAGAAATTACGGTTCTTCAATACCTGGACGTATTCAGACATATCCCGTTATATAGTGGAGCCCCTCAGGCTAATCCTTCGACAAGCTTCAGTAGTGAGCCTGTCGAATCCTTCTATTTTCCGGCGAAGCCAATGCTTCGCCGGTACACAGCGTTTATTCGGCTGACTGCTTATTCCGGCGACCTCCCCGAAGTCTACTCCACTTTTATCCCCGGGTTAAAACCCGGGGATTTCTGGGCTAGGGGATTAATATTATCCCCGGCGGCACCAGCGGGTAAAGCCGGCGATCCGCCTGCGGCTTTAATTCCGCTTTCAGGGTCAAATATGGAGCCGATGAGTGGATTTGAACCACCGGCCCGCGCTTTACGAAAGCGCTGCTCTACCAACTGAGCTACATCGGCATAAAACGGCAAGTATCGTTGCCCCTTAAGGGCGACAAGCTGCAAACCGGTATGATTATAACAGCTTTATCGGAATAGTCAACAGAGGGAAATCCGGAAAAACTGGTTCTGGGTTCTGAAAAAACAAAAACGCTTATTATATATATAGAATTTATATCTGTTTCTTTTAGAACCCGGCACCTACAACCTAAAACCTGTATTTACGCTGCCGCCAGCCGCGCCTTGACCATCTCGCTTACCTGGCGGGCGTCGGCCGAAGCCCCGGTCCTGGAGGTCACCTCTTTCATCACCCGGCCCATATCTTTAAGCCCTGAGGCGCCCAGGGAAGCTATACTCTCTTCTATTATCCGCGAAAGCTCAGCCCCGGACAACTGCGGGGGCAGATAGGCTTTCAATATCCCGCTCTCCGTTTCTTCCTTATCTGCGAGATCGGGACGGTTCCCCTGCCTGAACTGCTGTATGGAATCCTCGCGCCGCTTTATCTGCTTCTTTATCACCGCTATGCAGTCCTCATCGTCCAGCAGGTCCCTGTTCTTGTTCATCGCCACGTTCTTGAACTCGGCCCTCAGAAAACTCAGGACCGAGGATTTAAGACTGTCCTTGCTTTTAAGGGCTTCTTTATAATCGCCGAAAATCTTCTCTTCAAGCATGACCGCCGCTCTCCTTTCAAAAAGCGCTTATCTCCCTGAAACGTTCCATCCTGCCGCGGATATCCGCCGGTGTGAGCCTGCCGCTGCGTTCAAGTCCAAATCCCTCCACGTTGAAAGAAGCGCAGACCGTGCCGTGGACAATGGCTCTTTTTAACGCCCCCCTGTCCGCGCGCCCGCGGCCGGCAAGATACCCCATGAATCCTCCCGCGAAAGTGTCGCCGGCTCCGGTGGGATCCACGACCTTTTCCACAGGGTAAGCCGGCAGGGAGAAAAAAAGATCGGGCCCGTAAAGCATTACGCCGTGCTCTCCCTTCTTTATAAGCACGATGCGCGGTCCCATACGCTGCAGGCGTCTGGCCGCGCTCACAAGGTTGTCCTCCCCGGAAAGATCGCGCGCTTCGCGGTCATTGGCCACGTAAATGTCCACTTTCTTCAGCAGCCTGAGCAGCGAGGCCCGTTTGTTATGTATCCAGTAATTCATGCTGTCCAGGCCGACCAGGCGCGCCGAATGCATGCGCCCGAGGAGCCGGTTCTGGATATCCGGGTCGACGTTGGCGAGAAAGATGTTGCGGATGCCGCGCTGGCCGCTTTTCACCACCGGGCTGAAAGTGGAAAGCACTCCCAGCTCGGTTTTAAGGGTGAGAGCGGTGTTCATGTCCCCTTTGTATTCCCCGCTCCACTTGAAGGTGACGCCGGCTGTCTTCATCAGGGAATCCAGGTTTATGCCTTTTCCGGAGAGGAAATCCAGGTGTTCAGCAGGGAAATCCTCGCCCACGGTGGCCACCAGGTTGACATGCGTGAAGAGCCTGGCGGACATCGAGAAATGGACGGCGGAACCTCCCAGCATATAATTGCGCCGGCCGTGCGGCGTTTTTACGGTATCCAAAGCCACTGTTCCCAGGACAAGTATGCTCATCTCAGAAAAATAAGGGTCGCCGCCGCCGCCAGAAGGCAATAGTACCCGAAATACGGCAATTTTGACCTAATGATCATGCGTCTCAACAGCGCAAGCGCGGCCAGTCCGAAGATGAAACTGGCAAGGAACCCGGCCAGAAGGCTCCCCGGTGATCCCGCGCAGACCATGGTGATATCGCGTACGTCCAGCAGGGCCGCGCCGGCCACCGCCGGTATCCCGGCAATGAAAGAAAATTTAAAACACGTTTCCCGTTCTATCCCCCTGAAAAGCAGCGAGGAGATGGTGGCGCCGGAACGCGAGATCCCCGGCAGCACCGCTATTCCCTGCGCCGCTCCCATGAAAACCGCGTCGCCGAAAGAAACATCCTTTCTTCCGGAAACGCGCACTCTCCCGGCCATAATAAGCGCCGTTCCGGTGGCCAGCAGGGCGAAAGCCGCCAGCCTCGGGCAGGAAAACATCCGTTCTACAAGACCCTTGAGCGGGAAAGCGATGGCGCCGGTTATCAGCGTGACCGCCGCCGCCAGCAGCAGCTGTTTCCTGTCCAGGAGCATCCGCAGGATATCGCGGCGGAAATACAGCACGGTCGCGGAAAGCGTGCCCAGATGAAGGACTATGGGAAAGACCAGTCCGCGCCCGTCTATGCCGAGAAGCTTCTGGAATATGGCCAGATGCGCAGAACTGCTTACGGGGAAGAACTCCGTCATTCCCTGCACCGCGCCGAGGAGGATATATTTTATCATGCCAGTTATTATATTAGAACGGAGGCATAAATCAATATTTAAATCGGCGCGCCGCGCGGCTTAGAGAATCGCACCGGGTCCACGCCGTGTTTAACGAAGAAATTACGCATGTCGACCGGCAGCGGGGCGGACAAAACGATGTCCTTTCCGGAATAAGGGTGCCGGAATTCCAGACGCCAGGCGTGCAGCATCACTCTTTTCGCCCTCAGGGCGAAGTCCCTCCTGAAAACGAATTTTGATTCCCCCACGATCGGATGACCGATGCGGGTAAAATGGATACGCAGCTGGTTGGTCCGCCCGGTTTCCGGGGCCGCGTTGACCACGGAGAAAGCCGGGCGCCGCAGCAGCACCTCATACGAGGTCGAAGCCGGTTTCCCTTCTATCGGGCTGCGGATGATCATTTTCCCTTCCGCCGGACTGCCGTGCAGCACGGCGAGATACGTCTTACTCACCGCCCTTTCGCGGAAAAGGTCCATCATCTTCTTCCGGGCGGATTTTCCCCTGGCGTAGATTATCAGGCCGGAAGTCTCGCGGTCAAGGCGGTGGCAGGGATGGTAACGCGGCAGGCCGTCCTGTCCGGCATTGAGGGAATTCAAAAAGGAGGTCAGGTCCTGTTCTCTCCCGCCGGAAGCGGGTATGGTAAGTATTCCGGGCGGTTTATTGAAAACGGCTAAGTGGTCGTCCTCGTAGATCGCCTGGATATTATTCATCTCCGGTTCAAACGGTCTCCAGCATCCGGTCTATGGCCCTGCGGGCGCGGCTGCGGATCTCCTGCGGGACCTTCACCTCCCCGCGCAGCGTCTCCAGTGCGGAAAGCACTTTTTCCTGCGTGGTGCGTTTCATGTTGGGGCACACCGCCGCCTCGGCGGCCGGATAGAATTCCTTGCCGGGATTGTCTTTTTTCAACCTGTAGATTATGCCCACTTCCGTTCCGATGATGAATTCGCGCGAGGAGGAAGAACGGGCGTATTTTGACATTCCGCTGGTGGAAAGGGCGGCATCGGCGAGGGAAATAACGGATGGCAGGCATTCCGGATGCGCCAGGACGCGCGCTTCGGGATGAAACCTTTTCTCTTTTTTTATGTCCTCCGGTTTTATCTTTATGTGGGTCGGGCAGAACCCGTCCCAGGCGATGAGCTTTATCCCGGTCTGGGCGCTCGCGTAGGAAGCCAGATATTTGTCCGGCACGAAGATTATCTCCGGACGGCGGCCTTCTTTTTCCATTTCCCCGGCCACGGCCTTGACCACTCCGACGGCATTGGTGGAAGTGCAGCAGATGTCAAGTTCGGCTTTGACCGCGGCGGACGTATTGACGTATCCCACGCTGACCGCGCCGGGATGTTTTTTCTTTAATTCCCGGAGCTCTTCCCTGGTTATCATTCCGGCCATCGGACAGGTTGCGCTGATGTCCGGCATGACCACCTTTTTCTCCGGTGAGAGTATGGCGGCGGTCTCTGCCATGAAATGCACCCCGCAGAAAATTATCACTTCGGCCCTGGTCCCGGCGGCGATGCGGCTCAATTCCAGCGAATCGCCGGTAAAATCGGCGATATCCTGCACCTCGGGAAGCTGGTAATTGTGCGCCAGGATCACCGCGTTCTTTTTTTTCTTCAGTTCCTGTATCTTCTTCCCGATGCTGCCCGTGTTTATTACCGGTACCATCTCAATCCAATACCTTTCTTATTATTCCCCCCCCGACTACCGTATCTCCTCTGTAAATCACCGCCGATTGTCCTGGAGTAACCGCGAATTGGGGAAGACGGAAAACAATTTTCAGTGTGTTGCCGGATGGCGTTATTTCGGCTGGCTGTTCCGTATGATTATAACGTATCTTCACGTTCAGGACAATCTTCTTTTTCAACGGCGCGCGCGTAAAACTCAGCCTGTCTACGATGAAAGCCGACGCCGGGATCTCCTGCCTGCCAGCCAGCACCACCCTGTTGCGCCGCGCGTCCAATTTCTTGACGTATAAAGGCCGGCCGGCAGAGATGCCCAGTCCCTGTCTTTGGCCGACGGTATAGAACGGCACTCCCTTATGACGGCCGAGGACCCTGCCTGCCGTATCCACGAATTCCCCGGGGACGCAGCTGAACCCCGGGACGGAGAGAAGGAAAGAGCGGTAATCGCCGTCCGGGACAAAACACACATCCTGGCTCTCCTTGCCGGCCGGAACGCTCAGCCCGGCGGCGGAGACAAGACGGCGTACTGCCTCTTTGGTGTGGCCGCCGAGCGGGAAAAGCGTGTTCTTGAGCGCGGCCGGGGTAAGACGGTAAAGAAAATAACTCTGGTCTTTCCCGGGGTCGGCCGCTTTTTTCAGGCGGCCGTTATCTATTTTAGCGTAATGCCCGGTGGCGAAATAATCCGCTCCCAGCGACAGCGCCAGGGTCCTCAGCAATCCGAACTTTATATAAAGGTTGCATCGCACGCAGGGATTGGGGGTGCGGCCTCCGGCGTATTCCGCCAGGAAATCATCGATGACCCGGCGTCTGAACTCTTTTTCCAGACGGAATACCCGGTGTTCAATGCCGGCCTCTTCCGCCGCGCGCCTTGCCGCGCAGGCATCTTCATGCCCGGATAAAAGAGCGGTAACTCCGATTACCCGGAAGCCGCGCGATTTGAGTAATAAAGCCGCCGCCGCGGAATCCACCCCTCCGCTTAAAGCGATTGCCGCCGTTTTCGACATATCGATATGAATTGGCCGCCTGCGCCGCTTTTAGACGGCGGGGCCGCGCATTATCTGCTGTAGCCGGTAAGCAAAAGAGTATAACCGGCGGAAGACGTCCCCTTCAACTTCAAAGGTATCCTTTTTTCGTCCGCGGAGATCCATATCTCGAATTTCCGCGGTTCGCTAGTGAAATGGTAAGCCTTAAAAATACCCGCAGGGACCTTAACCTCTTCTATGGAATCCAGAGAAACGGTAAAACTCTGCGTCGGAAGCTGGACGTCCATCCGCCATCCTTCCTTAAGACCCGGGACCGTCCTGACGTAATAAGGCAGCAATACGGCGTTATGTATGGCCTTATCCCTCCTGATGATCCGTTCGCTCCTGTTCTTTCCTTCCTCTCTGGTTATCTTAAGAGAAAAACCCGACTGGTCGTATTCCTCGGTTATCCTCTCCTTCTTAGGCCAGAAATCTATCGTCCTTTCCACGCGCACCGGCAGCAGGCTGACGGGAAGACAATAAATAAGTTCGTTGTCCCTGAAACGGGCCAGGACCGTGCGGAAATTCACTACGTGAACCGCGGTCCCGTCCAGTTCGGCAACATTCTTGTGCTCGAATTCCGCGGTCCCCACCGATAGTATGCCGAGCTTTACCTGATATTTGATCTTCTCGCCCACGTATTTTTTTATCGGATCGTCATGCGCGGGAGAGGACGCGGAGGTCTCTTCTGCGCGCTCCGGGTGACGGAAAACACCGGCCTTGAGGAATAAACCGGCCGCCGCCGCGGCCAGGACCGAGTATAATACAACCCTGTGTAGTGGTATCTGCGCCATTTGTCGCCTTAGTGTCCGCAGCCGTTTAACCGCGCTGCGGGGCCCCGCAATGGATCACGTCCCCCGCCATCACTTTCTCCGTCAAGCCTGAATCACGCCTCACCAGCAGTCCGCCGTCGTCTTCTATGTCCACCGCCTCTCCCTCGATCACTCCCCTGGGCAGTATGACCTTGACCCTTTTTCCGAGGGTGGAATTAAGCCCGCGCCATTTCCCGGTTATCAGAGCGTGATTGCCCCGGCAAAACTCTATATAATAAGTCTCCATCCTGAAAAATATCTCCTGGAGCAGGGCCACGCGGTCCACTTTCATGCCTGCGGCTTCCGTTATCGCGGCCGTGCCGGGCAGGAGTTCCGAGGGGCCGTTATTCACGTTCAAGCCGACTCCCACCACCACGTAAGCCGCCCCGCCGGCGCCCCGGCCGGCTTCGGTAAGTATACCTCCGGCCTTCCGGACGTCCAGCAGGATATCATTGGGCCACTTTATCCCGGTAAGGACCCCGGTAACGTTATGAACGGCTTCGGATACGGCTACCGCCGCCAGCAGATTGAGCAGGGAAAAACGCCCCGGTGAGAACGACGGGCGCAGCAAGAGGGAAAAATAGATGCCCTTCCCGGCCGGGGAGAACCATGTCCTTCCCGCCCTGCCGCGGCCGGACGACTGGCTCTCCGCCACTACCGCCGTGCCCTCCTGAGCGCCTTCGGCGGCCAGACGCGATGCGTCGTCCATAGTGGAAACGGTCTTGTCCAGATAAACTATACGCCTGCCGACCTTGACCGTCGCGAGGTTCTTCTCTATCTCTGCGGGAAGCAGACAATCCGGGATAAAGGTCATCTTATAGCCCAGGTGCGGCACGGTCTCTATCCCGTAACCGTTATCGCGCAGCCGGCGCACCTCTTCCCACAACTCCTCCGCGCCGATGCCCAGCGCCGAAGTAAGTTCTTCCTCCCGGACGAACCGTTCGCGTTCTTTAAGCAATGTGATTATCTTTTCCCGCAGCATCGTTGTCCCGGAGAATTCAGAAGTGCACCTCCATCGCCTTGAACGGACATATCCGCACGCAGACACCGCAGGCGATGCATTTATCCTCGTAGAAAATTATCTCCCTGCTCTTCCCATCCGGCAGCAGGGCCCCGGCCGGGCAAAGGGGGACGCAGACACCGCAGTCCGTGCATTTTTCCTCGTTCCTCACCACGTCCCGGCTTAAAGGCTGAATCTTCACCCCGCAGGACTTCAGATAATGCAGCCCTTTTTCGAAAGCCTGCTCTTCACCGTTCAGCTCCAGGACCATCAACCCTTCCTCGTCGGGAGTAACATAAGCCTTCAGGATGTTGAAATTAAGCCCGTAATCCTTGACCAGCTTGAAAACGATCGGCTGTTCAACCAGTTTACGGGGAAAATGCAGGACCACTTTTCTGGAGATCATCTTTCCGCTCCTTGCCTCACTCTTTCTTGTAAAGCCTCTCGTTGAGCGGCTTCACCTTGTAGCCGCTCTCGGCCCCCGGCAGCGCCGCCGAAGGCTCGGTAAGGAAAAACTCGCCTTTTTCTATCCTGGTCTTCAGCAGCAGGGCGATCTTGCGCGCGCGCGCGTAGCTGGAAAGGCTGCCGGTGGGGACGGTCTTGCCGCGCACTTTGATGTTCCCCGAGCGCAATTCGGCGTAACTGACCTCCGCGATGACGCGGGACGTCCTTTGCGGATAATCGCGTCCATAGTCCACGACCGGAGCGTATATCTCGGCATCGGTCACAGCAGCCCGCCCGGCCACCTCCTCGTCGAGGACGGGGATGGGCACGCCTATGCCGACGGAAAGCGTGGCCCCGTAACCGGCCATGCTCGTGCCTATCAGCCATTCCGGGCTCATCTGTTTCAGGTCGCCGATGACCGCAAGCGTACCGCCTCCGCCAAGAGGGACCCCGTTCCTGCCGCGTTCGGCGCAGGGATTATGCTGCGTCCCGTGCCAGGCTATGTAGCCGGTCCCGCCCCCGAGGAAAATACGGGTGCCTATGCCTATGGTACGGTAATAAGGGTCTTTCAGCAGAGGAGAAAGCTGCCCGGCGGAAGAATAATTGGCGTTGCCGAGCCGCGGCTTGAGCATACCCATATAAGTGAACACGGTCTTGCCTGAGAGATTGACCGCCACGTTATAATTCTGATAACAGTTGCGCATGTTGAAAAGGACCGCCTCATTGAGGTCCTTGATGTTCAGCAGCGTCTCCAGTTTTTTCCGGGGGTAGCAGTCGGTTCCGTAAGCGCTGCATTCCAGTTTGACGTCTTTGCCGGCCGCCAGTTCCTGGATCACGTGCCCGCCGCCGTATTTGAATTCCCCGGGGAAGACCTTGTTGCGCGGGTCGTCGTCCGGCACGGCGGTGGCCCCGAGGAAAACGTCCACGGCGCCGAAAGCGGCATAGACCGGCACGTCGTTGACCGTGCAGCTGCCGCCTCCCAGCTTGATCCTCGGCTTGGAGTGACCGATATTGAAATAAACCCCGCTGGAACACATGGGACCGAAAGTGGCGGTGGTGACCACGTCCACTTCCCTGGCGGCCTTCCTGGCGCCTTTTTTCGCCACCAGGTCTATGATCTCCTCGGCGGTGACCACCACGGCCTCTCCCCTGCCGATCTTACCGTTGATCTCCTTGATAGTCTTCATTTCCCCTCGCTTTGGCCCGTTTAAACCGAGACCACTTCTTTCACTTCCGGCACTTCCTGTTTCAGGATGCGTTCTATGCCCATTTTCAGGGTGAACTGGCTCATTGCGCAGCATCCGCAGCTGCCGGTAAGTCTTACCTTCACCACGCCGTCTTCGCCGACCTCCACCAGCTCCACGCTTCCGCCGTCGGCCGCCAGCATGGGCCTGATCTTCTCCAGCACAGCCTCAACCTTTTCTCTCATCTAATCCTCCCGTATGCCTGACCCGTTTATGTGCGGCTCTATTTTGAACGGTCCGGTCCCGGTCTGCGAAGACGCCTCAGGACAAATATCTCTCCCCCGTATCCGGGAGGACCGTAACCACCGTTTTTCCCCTGCCGAGCTTTTCGGCCGCTCTCAGGGCGGCCCAGACCGCGGCCCCCGCGGAGATGCCGGCGAAGATACCTTCGCGCGCCGACAATTCAAGACGGCATGACAAGGCTGCCTCGTCGGTGACCGTGATTATACCGTCTATCAATGAAACATCCAACACGGGCGGGATGAACCCCGCGCCTATACCCTGTATTTTATGCGCTCCCGGCTTTCCCCCGGAAAGCACCGGGCTGGCCGCAGGCTCGACCGCGATAACCTTAACGCGTGGATTCTCCGCCTTCAAAGCCGCGCCTACGCCTGTCAACGTCCCTCCGGTGCCGACCCCGCAGACAAAAGCGTCGATCCCGCCTGCGGTATCGCGCAGGATCTCCACGGCGGTGGTCCTGCGATGGGCCTCGGGATTGGCCGGATTACTGAACTGCCTTATGGAATAACTCTTCTTCAAGGAACGGCCTATTTCCTCCGCCTTATCTATCGCCGCGCGCATGCCGCCTGAAGCCGGCGTAAACACGACTTCCGCCCCGTAACTGTCCAGTATTTCGCGGCGCTGGCGGCTCATATTCTCCGGCATGACTATAAGACATTTGTATCCGCGTAAAGCGGAAAGCATTGCAAGTCCTATGCCGGTATTGCCGCTGGTGGGCTCGATGATCGTATAACCGGGCTTGAGCAGACCGCGGCGTTCCGCCTCATTGACTATATTAAGACAAATACGGTCTTTGATGCTGCCGCCGGGATTGCCCCCCTCTATCTTCACGAAGACGTCGGCGCCGCTCCGCGCGGGCAGAGCGTTCAATTTTACCAGCGGGGTATTGCCTATTAAACAAGAAACGTCCCTAGTGAACATGGCGTATTTTTATGGCGGAGCTTCATATCTGATAAACCATCTGCGCTTTATTCTTGCGGTTGAGATTTTCCAGCAGGTCGGCGAAGGTCACGCCGTCGACTATGCGCAGGGTGGCGCCGGAGACCCTCTGCCAGACGTCCCTGAAAACGCATTTATAGAGATCCCGGCACCCTTTATATCCGTCCTCCACGCAGGCGATCGGTTCCACCGGAGAAGCGATGAAACGCACCACCTGGCCCAGGGATATCTCCCCAGGAGTCCTGGCAAGAAGATAACCGCCTACTTTACCCCGGCGGCTTTCGACAAAACCGCCTTTTTTCAGTTCCAGCAGCACCTGTTCAAGGAACTTGATCGGTATGTCCAGCCTGCCGGCCATATGCTGTATGCTTACCGGTTTATCCCCGTAATGGATCGCCAGGTCAAGTATGGCTTTAAGCGCGTAATCGCCTTTGTATGTTATTCTCATGACTATAATCCTGATTATAATAGTAGAGTATACCAGGTTAATGCCGTTCTGTCAACCCTATTTCCGACATTGGTCCATGGACCAAATCGGCGCGTCACTGTCTGAAGACAGCGGTTTGTTCATGATCTGATACCGAACGGCGTCTTTAAGGGCGCGGCGACGCAACGATCACAGGGAAAGCAGGTATTTGGCTGCGGAAAGCGCCGCTTTAGCTCCTTCACCGGCGGCGATAACGATCTGTTTTTCCGGGACATCGGTAACGTCCCCGGCGGAGAACAATCCGGGGATATCCGTTTCATTGGAACAATTGACCTTTATCTCCCCTTTTGTGTTCTTTGAGACGGCCGCCGCGAATTCCGAGTTGGGAATGAGCCCTATCTCCACGAAAATCCCCTGCACCGGCAGCATCGACTCTCTACCTTCTGCGGAAAGCCGGATACCTTCCACAAAACGACCCCCTCTCACTTCCATTACCGAGGTATTCTTGCGGATCTCCACGTTGCCGGCTCCGGCCAGCCTGTCAATAAGGACCCTGTCGGCGGTGAACTCCCCGGAAGATTCCACCACGTACACCCTGGAGGCTATGCGCGACATCTGAAGGGCCGCGTCCAGCGCTGAATTGCCGCCGCCGATGACCGCGACCTCCCTGCCGGCGAACAAAGGCCCGTCGCAGACCGCGCAATAGGTAAGCCCTCTGCCGAGGAACTCCTTTTCTCCCGGGACCCCCAGCAGACGCGAACGTTTCCCCGTCGCGGCGATGACCGCCCGGGAGCTGTAGACATCTCTTTCCCCGGCGACTGTAAACCGGCCGCCGTCCCTCGCGATGGACAGGGCGGTCTCCGGCTGCACCAGTCTTATGCCGAATTTCTTCAGATGTTCTTCGAACCTCGCGGTCAGGTCCGGCCCGCTGATCACCTGGCATCCGGTGTAATTCTCAATGCGGCCGCTCCAGGCCGCCTGGCCGCCGATGTCGCGGCTGATCATGATAAAATCAAGACCCTTCCTGGCGGCATAGATGGCGGCAGTTACTCCCGCCGGGCCTCCCCCTATGATCAAAAGATCCGACTGTTTCATCGCGCATTCTCCCGCATCCGGTCAAACCAGACCCAGCGCATGTTTTATGCGCTCGCGGTCGAACCCGACGATAAGCTCCCCTTCGATGTCGACGACCGGCACTCCCATCTGGCCGGTCCTCTCCACGATCTCATCCGCAGCAGAGCGGTCGGCGGCAACGTCGATGTCCTCGAAAACAACGTTGTTCTCCTTAAGGAACTGTTTCAGCCGGATGCAGTAAGGACAGGTGGGGGTGCTGTAAACCTTTACGCTCTTCATATATGTCTCCTTTCCCCGGACCGGAAGGACGCGCGGGTCACGCCTTTAGAACGGCCGGCGTCAGATCCACTATACCGGTAACGTTCAACTTGATCATATATTCCGGATCCGGCAGCAGGGCTTCGGGATGGGAAGGATGCCCCTTGCGTCCGCCGAGATCGGTTATCAGTCTTTGCGTCAGCCTGGCGGTTATCCTGTTCTCCCATAACCGTATGACCTCTTCGGGCAGCCGTTCTTTGAGGATTATTTCCGCCTCCCCTTTCAGGCAATATCCTTTGAACCCGTGCTCCTCGACCGCGGTGACGCTGAACCTGCCGCTGCGCAGAATATTGCCGTAAGTGCGATTCTTATAAAGATCAAGCAGGTATATCTCCCCCGCGGGGGCGATGACATCCACCACCCCTTTGCAGGAGGAATGGGGATAACCGTCAGCGTCTATGGAGCAGGCGACGACAAAACTCTGCGCGAGCAAAAAAGAGTGGATTTCTTCCGGTATGATCATAAGCGGGTTATATCTTCTCGAACATATCCTTGCCGACGCCGCATTCGGGACAAACCCAGGTGTCCGGCAGCGCTTCGAACGCCGTCCCCGGCGCGATCCCCGCCGAAGGGTCACCCTGCTGGGGATCGTATACATAACCGCATACTGTGCAACGGTATTTCTGCATCATGGCCTCCTTTATATCGCGGTCGATACGGAACATATGACCGGTTGAAATTAGGCTCCCGCCGGCTGATCCTTCGACAAAACCCGGCAGTGGGCCTGTCTAGCCGACTGCTACAGTGAGCTTGTCGAACTGCTCAGCACAGGCGCCAGCGGCTTCTCTGTTACTTGAACGGAGTTCCTCCGAAGCGGTCCCGCTCTTTGTGCAACGATCGCGTTCCTCTTCGTCCTCATTCCCGGGCTTCAAAGCCCGGTGGTTTCTGCGCGGGAGAATGATCTTTACTTGCGGGACTCTATAAGTCTGCGCCCGAAATCACGCCCGAAATCACGGCAACTTTCCAGGTCCTCCGTAGAGGGGCTATACTGGAAGGAAATTCCCGGGCAAACCGGCGGCATGCCGGTCCCGGTCAACATTGTTTCTATTTCCTTCACCGCCCCGCCCGCCCAGCCGAAAGAACCGAAAACCGCGCTAAGACGGTTCTGCGGTTTTAATCCTTTGAGCAGATACAGGAATCCGGCAAGGTTCGGCAGCATACCGTTGTCGTGGGTGGATGAACCGAACAGGTATCCTCCGGCTTCCAGCATCCTGCCTATTATCTCCGTGCGGTCGGCCCGGTTTATGTCGAACACCTCCGTCTCCACTCCCGCCTCCGACAGGCCGGAATAGATCGCGCCGGCCATTTTCCCGGTGCCTCCCCACATGCTTTCATAAACGATCACTGCCCTGGGGACGGAAGAATTCAGCGCCCAGCGGGCGTAGTTCCCGAGGATCGCGCCCGGGTCGCTGCGCCATATCATCCCGTGGCTGGGAGCGATCATGGAGACCGGCAGGCCGCTTTTCAGAAGTTCGGCGATCTTGCCGGATACAAGCCGGCTCAAAGGCCAGAGGATATTGGCGTAATATTTGGCGGCCTCGCGCATGAGCAGGCCCTGTTCGGCCTCGTCCGCGAACCTTCTGCAGCCGGCAAGATGCTGCCCGAAAGCGTCGTTGGAGAAAAGTATTTTCCCATCATCCAGATAAGTGAACATGCTGTCCGGCCAATGCAGCATGGGAGCTTCTATAAAAGTAAGCGATTTTCTGCCTAAAGAAAGTTTGTCGCCGGTCTTTACGGTCTGGAAAGGCCAGTCCGCGTAATAATGCCTTAAGAGCCCTTCACGGCATTTTTCAGTACCCAACAGCTTTGCCCGCGGGGCCGCGCGCATCACTTCCGGCAGGGCTCCCGAATGGTCGGTTTCGACGTGGTTCGCCACGACGTAATCTATCTTCTCCGGAGGCACGACAGCGGAGATATTCTCCAGCAGTTCCCGGGAGAAAGGTCCGAACACTGTGTCTATGAGGGTGATCTTGTCGTCTATTATAAGGTAGGAATTATACGTCGTTCCGGCGGAAGTGTTGAAGGTGTGCCCGTGAAAATGCCTTACGCTCCAGTCCACCGCGCCGACCCAGAACACATCTTTGCTTATTTCGCAACGCACCCGGCCTCCTGTGGTTCGCTGTTAAATGAAGCTCCGCGGGCTGAAGCCCGCGGTTTCCCAAAGCGGAATAATGCGCTGTCCTTCGAAATCTCTGAAGAAGGAAGCGGCCAAATCTCATCCGCGCCATAAATGGCGCGGTTTTCTGGCCGCGCATGTATAAATTCTTTGAACAGCGCACAGAGAAATCGTGGATCAAAAGGTGTTGCGGGCATTCCCGCCCCCCGGGACCCCGCCGGACATCATTCGCTCACGATGTCCTTGCCGGTCTCCTGCCCGCGCCAGAATACCAGCCGCTGTCTGGCGTACGCTATATTCTGCTCCTGTTCCGCGTCCTTGCCCGCCCTGGCGAGGAAATCCGAATAGGCGGCCGAGGCTTCCCTTCCCTTGAACAGCTTGTCGAACACAAGCGCCTTGTTGAAATAAGCGGCGGTGAAGCCGGGATCGATCTTCAGGGCCATGTTGAAATCGTTAAGGGCGTCCATGTATTTCTCCTGCCGGCGGAAAACGACTCCCCGGTTATTGTAGGCCTTGGCGCATGCCGCGTCCAGTTCTATGGCCCTCGAATAATCGGAGATGGCCTTGGCGTATTGTTTAAGACGCAGGAAAACATTGCCGCGGTCGTTATATGCCTGTACGTAAAAATGGTCTATCCTCAGGGCCTCGTTGAAATCGGACAGGGCGGAATCAAAGACGCCGAGTTTGAAATAAGCGTTGCCCCGGTTGTCGTAGGCCTCGCTGTAATCCTCGTCCAGCTCTATGGCTGTGCTGAAATCGCGCGCGGCCTGTTCATACATCCCGGTCTCGAGGTTCACCTTTCCCCTGGCGTTGTATCCCGGGGCGTAAGAGGAATCCATAGCCACCATCTTTTCACCGTCGGCACCGGCCGATCTGTAGTCTTTCTTGTCCAGGAATATATTGCAGCGTATAAGATACGATTTTATATAAGCGGGGCTGGCCTCTATGGCGGCATCCATCTCCTCCAGGGCCGGGTTATAATATTTTTTGTGGAAATAATCCACTCCCTTGAATATGCTCACCGCAGTAGAGGAAGGCACCGCCCCCTGCCGGATGTCATCCATTATCTGCAGGTAAAAATCGGCCTCCGGGTCGAACCTGTTGAGATGGTATGCCTGCCGGAATTCGGAGCATGCGGAAGAGAAATCCTCCTTCATGGCAAAAACCACCCCGCGGTAAATGAATTCTCCTGTCCCCACGGCCGCCAAAGCCGCGTTGGACGCCAACAATACAGCCCCCAGGATAAACATGGATATCTTGGTCCGCATCATTATACTCCTCCGGATTATAATTGCCGGCGCCGGGGAACTATCCTATGGTCAATACCGCGGAATTCTCCCAGAGCCCGTGTATATTGCAATAAGCGCAGGCGAGCACCGTTCCCGGCTTATCTGTCTTCATCTTTACCCTTACCTCGGGTACGGAATATACTCCGCTGGTATCCGGCCCCTGGATAGACGCCCCATGCGCAGGGAATTCGCACCTGGCGGCCTGATACGGGAACTTCTCGCCCTGCGGCAGAAAATACACCTCTATCCAGGCGATATGATGAGCGGAGGTGTTGGGATGCGGTATCTGTCTGCCTACCGTTACGATTATCTCGAATATCCCGTCTTTGGGCGCCTGGGGAGGCAAATCTATGACCGGGACGTGTTTCTCGGCTTTCCAATCGGCATCCTGGAACAAATCTTTCATCAAGGTCATCCCCAACCCTCCTTTGTGCAGGCGCGTACCAGCGCCGTTAATATCCCGTGAACCCTTCGCTTTTCAGATTGACGGCGGGACAGCCCATATGCAGGCATAACTCTCTCATTTCCGCCACCATGGACGGGGGGCCGAATATGAACACCGTTCTCTCCCTGAACCACGGGTCGCGCCCTTCTATGAAAGCGCGGTCTATCCGCCCGTAAAAACATTCCCCTTCCGGCGGCCGGCAATCGGTGACCGCATAATGCACTTTAAACCGGCCGCTGCAGGCTCCCCAGGCGTCCAACTCCCTCTTGAATGCCGTCTCTTCAACGCTCCTGTTGGAATAAAAAAGAACCGCCTCAACCGGAAAACCCTTGTATGCCAGATAATCCACCATGGAGATCACCGGGGTTATCCCGATGCCTCCGGCGATAAAACCCACCCGGGTGTATTCCGGGCTGAGCGTGCAGCCGCCCATCGGCGCCAGGAGTTTCACTTTGTCGCCGGTCCCGAGAGCCTGCAGACGCAAGGAGAACCTGCTCCCGGTCAGTCTTTTAGTCACCTCCGCGTAACCGCGGTGGGGTGAACAGGAAAAAGAAAGGTATTTGTTCAGTTCCCCGTTATCCGGGGACTCTTCGTCGAATATCAACTTCAGGAACTGCCCCGGAAGAAAATCTATTTTTTCTCCGCAGTCGAAACGGAAACTGCTGACCCCGGCGGCCCTTTCCGTGCTGCCGGAGAAAGAAACTTCGAATATCTTCATAGACCGCATTCGGCGAGCACTTCCTTTATCGCAGCGGCCGATTTCCTGAACAGGGCCGTTTCCCCGTCGTCAAGCCTGGGCCTGAGGACCTGACGCACCCCGGAACGGTTAACCACCGCCGGAAGACTCATATAGACGCCGTTTATGCCGCAATAGTCCTCGACGAGGCAGCCGACCGGCAGGACCGAATTCTGATCGTGCAGGATTGCCTGGGTGATGCGCACCAGAGCAAGCCCGATCCCGTAGGAAGTCTCCCCTTTACGCTCGATGACCCGGTAGGCGAAAGTCCGCACCTCCTCCGATATCCTCTCCAACAGGTCGCGGCGTTCGCATCTGCCGCATACCGGACAGTAATCATCAAGCAGTATGCCGCCGATCATGGCGCGGCTCCAGACCGGGAATTCGCTGTCCCCGTGCTCTCCAAGCATATAAGCGTGAACGTTGCGCGCGTCCACCCCGCAATGACGGGAGAGCAGCCAGCGCATCCTGCCGGAATCCAGCACCGTGCCGGAGCCTATCACCTTCCCGGAAGGACTGCCGGAGAATTTATACGCGGCGTAGGAAAGCACGTCCACCGGATTGGAAACCACAAGTATGACCGCATCGGGAGCGTATTTGACTATCTCCGGAACGATCCGGCGGAAAAGCTCCACGTTATCCTTTGCCAGGGCCATGCGCGTCTGCCCGGGGGCCTGTTTACGCCCGGCGGTGATCACCACCAGGTCGGAACCGGCGATGTCCGCGTATGTGCCTGAGGAGACCTCCACCGGGGAAGCGGTGTAAGGCATGCCGCTGGAGAGATCCAGGACCTCTCCTTCCGCGCGTTTTACGTCGATGTCCGTTATCACGATCGACCTGGCTGCGCCGCTGAGCATAAGACTGTAAGCGTACCTTATCCCCACGTTTCCGCCGCCGATGACCGCGACTTTCGGTTTAAGCATACACTGCCTCAGGTTTACAGCCCGGCTTTCAGCGTGCTGTTCTCCAGTTCTTCTATCTCCGCTTTGAGTTTGTCCGGCAGCCCCAGGACCCCGACATCCATGAATCCCCGTACGATCAGGGACTGGGCTTCCTGCGGGGAGAAACCGCGGCAGCGCAGATATTCTATCTCGTCCTTGTTTATCCTGCCTATGGCGGCTTCATGGGAGAGGTCCACGTCGCGGTATTCGGTCTCCATCTCCGGGATCGCGTAAATACTCCCTTGCTCGGGCAATATCAGCCCGCGGCATTCCAGGTGCCCCTTCACGTCGCCGGCTGCGGCCTTGATATGCCCGCGGGCCACCACTTTCCCGCCCAGGCTGACCGCCCTGGAGATGATCTCGGCCTGTGTCCGTTCCGCCTGCAGGACGACGCGGGAGCCTATGTCCTGCAGGGAACCGGGATGCGAAAGTATTATGGAATTGAAACTGGCCCGCGCCTTTCTGCCGTGTAAAAGCGCCGTGGGATACATGGTGATGTCGCGCACCGGTCTCAGGCAGACGTAATTGGATATGAACGCGGCTTCTTCCCCGACGGAAGCTATGCTTACCGGCTTCACGCTGACGCTTTCCTGCCAGGAATGGATCATGGTGAAATTCAAATATGCCCCGTTATGCACGAAGAATTCGGATATGCCCAGATGCACGCTTTCGGAGGCGGAATGAGAAGCCGAGCATCCGGTTATTATGTAGGCCCTCGCCCCCTCTTCCACTACGATCAGGTTATGCACCTTCTGTTCAAAGCCGCGCTGTTTCAGGAAAAGGCAGGCCTGCACGGGGAATTCTATCGTATGGCCGCGCTTGACCCTGATGAAATACCCGCCCTCGGTCTCTTTGTCGAAGTCCCGGCCCGCGGAACGGAAATTGGCGCCGAAATACCCGGCGGCCGCCGGGTCTCTTTTCAGGGCCTCCCTTATCTCCATTATCTCCAGTCCGTCCGAGAACGACCGGGAGAACATGAGCCCGGAGTCCTGCTGCAGAAAACTTCCCGAGCGGTCCTTCTCGGAGAAATCCATCCCCGAGGAGACAATGGTATCGCGATCGCGATCCTCCAGATTATCTTGCCGATTGCGCTCTGTCATCGCACCCTATGCATTTGTCGTAACCGCGTTCCCTTATGTTCTCGAATATCTCCTTCGGCCTGCCCACGCACCACATCTTCCCGTCTATCATCACGCAGCCTTTCCTGGCGTTTATATAATCCAGGATATACCCGGTGTGTGTTATGATCAGCGCGGACTTCCCTTCTTCCTTGAGATACTCATCAAGCACCCTGCCCATCACCGAGATGTTCTCCAGGTCCACTCCCGACTCCGGTTCGTCGAGGAGGAGCATATCGGGATCCTGCAGTATCAACTGGAAAAGCTCCGAGCGTTTCATTTCGCCGCCGGAGAACCCGATATTTATGTCCCTGGATAAATGCTGGGAAAGGGAAAGCTTACCGGACATGTTCTTTATAAGCCCCCCGTCCCCGTTGAGACGGCCGGCGATCTGGGAGAGCTTGACGCCCCTGACCTGCGGAGGATGCTGATACATAAGCCCCAGGCCGAGCTTTACCCTCTCCTCCATGGGAAGGCCGTCTATCCTGGTCCCCTTCAGCATGATCTCTCCGGAGGTGACTTTGTAGCCTTCAAACCCCATTATAGCCTTCAGCAGCGTGCTCTTGCCGCTCCCGTTCGGGCCGAACAGAACCACTACTTCCCCTTTGCGTATATGCATGTTCACGCCCTGAAGAATGCGGTGACCGGATATTTCCACGCTTATGTCTTTGACCTCAAGCATCATTATGACTCTCCGAGATATGTCCGGATGGAAAGCTCCGGGCCGTCCTATTTTACCAGTAAAGGAACTCCTTAGTAAACTATTTTCTTAAGAGAAAACATACTGGTCAGGGAGACGGCGGAAAACCGGGACAATCCGCGCCGCTCTACGGCCGGCTGCGTATTCTCTTCATCAATTCCATGCACCATAACGGCAACGAGGAAAGGGCGACCATCACTGCCCAGTCGAGAACGTCCGGTGAAGAGACGCTGAAGATGTCGGAGAAAAACGGCATGTAGACCGCCGCCAGCAAAAGCAGGAAAGAGACCAGCACCGCAGCCACAAGCTTGGGATTGGAGGATATGCCGAGTGAGAACACCGAACGCTCGGCGCTGCGGCAGTTGAAGGCGTGAAAAAGCTGGCTGCAGGAAAGCACGATAAAGGCGGCGGTCCGCGCCTCCATCAACCCTTGCTTGCGTACGAACATCTCGAAGACAAAAGCGGCCAGGCTGCAGAAGGCTATCAGGCCTCCCTGAAAAAGCATCAGCTTGAGCCGCCGGACGTCTACGATCTTCTCCCGAGGATCGCGCGGTGGCCTGGACATCACGTCCCTTTCCACCGGCTCCACCCCCAATGCCAGGGCCGGCAGGCTGTCGGTCACCAGATTTACCCAGAGTATGTGTATGGGCAAAAGCGGCACCGGCAGTCCGGCCAGGGAAGCCGCGAACATGACCATGATCTCTCCGGTGTTGCAGGAAAGCAGGTAATGTATGAATTTGCGGATGTTCCCGTATATGCCGCGCCCCTCTTCCACCGCGGCGACTATAGAAGAAAAGTTATCGTCGGTGACGACCATGTCGGAGACCTCTTTGGTAACGTCCGTGCCGGTGATCCCCATGGCGACCCCGATGTCGGCTTCTTTCACCGCCGGGGCGTCGTTGACGCCGTCGCCGGTCATGGCCACGATCTCGCCGCGTCCGCGCCAGGCCTTCACGATCCTCAGCTTATGCTCGGGAGATACCCTGGCGTATACCGCGATATTCTCCACGCGGGAAGAGAACTCCTCCCCCGAAAGACGGTCCAGTTCCTCGCCGCTCAAAGCCGCGGAACCGGAATCGAAGAACCCGAGGCTGCGCGCCACTGCCACGGCGGTATTCTTATGGTCGCCGGTGATCATCACGGTGCGTATTCCGGCCCTCCTGCAGCTTGCCACCGCCTCCGCGGCCTCCGGGCGGGGCGGGTCCATCATGGCGATCAGGCCGCAAAAAACGAGATACCGTTCTATGAAATCCGGGTTATAATCCTCCGGGCGGCCGTCCAGGGAACGGTAGGCTACGGCCAGCACGCGCATCGCTCCGTCGGCCAGGCTGTTGTTGAGCTCGAGTATGCGCCTCTTCTCTTCGGGAGAAAGCCTGCGCCTTGTCCCGTTCTCCTCGATCTCCGAACAGTCCCCGAGGAGCACATCGGGGGCCCCCTTGACGAACGCGGTAAACCCGTCCCCCTGCCTGCGGACCACGCTCATTTTCTTGCGTTTAGGGTCAAACGGGATCTCTTCCACGAAGGGAAATGCCTTTTCCATCGCCGGTTTATCGATCCCCATTTTGGCCGCCGCTACCACTATGGCGCCCTCGGTAGGGTCACCGACCACGCTGGTCCTGCCGGAAGAAGACACCAGTTCGGCTCCGTTGCAAAGAACGCCGCACAGCAAGGCCTTGTTCAACTCCGGGTAATCGAGAGGGTTTATTTTCCTGCCGTCCAGGAGAAAATCCCCCCGGGGGGTATACCCGCTGCCCTCCACCGAGAACACGCGGTCCGGGAAGGCTATGCGCTGCACGGTCATCTCATTTTTGGTCAAGGTCCCGGTTTTGTCGGTGCAGATGACCGTGGCGCAGCCCAGCGTCTCCACCGAGGGGAGTTTCCGGATCAAAGCATTGCGTTTGACCATACGCTGCACACCGAGGGCCAGGGCCACCGTGACCACCGCCGGCAGACCTTCGGGTATCGCCGCCACAGCCAGGCTGACCGCGGTGAGAAAAACATCCAGTATCCTCCCGCCGCGCAGCATCTCCAGGACAAAAACGACGCCCACCAGCGCGAAACAAATGTATACTATCCATCTGCCGAACTCTTCCAGCTTGCGCTGCAGAGGCGTCTGTTCCGGCACCTGCTGCTGTATCATGCCGGCTATCCTGCCGAGTTCGGTGCGCATCCCGGTGCTGACCACCAGGGCCCTGGCTTTCCCGGCGACCACCGACGTCCCCATATAAACCATGTTGGCCCTGTCCGCCAGTCCGGCGTCGGCGATATTCAAAGGAAGTTCGGTCTTGTTCACGGGTATCGACTCCCCGGTAAGACTGGCCTCCTGGAGCGAGAAATTCCGCGTGGCCCAGGAAATACGGCAGTCCGCCTGAAGATTGTCCCCCGCCTCTATCTCGATCAGGTCCCCGGGGACCAGATCGCGGGAAGGGATCATTCCGCGCACTCCGCTGCGTATGATGCGCGATACCGGACTGGACATTTTCTTCAACGCCGCCAGTGATTTTTCCGCGCGGTACTCCTGCAGGAATCCCAGGAAGGCATTCAGCGCCACCACCGCCAGTATAGCCAGTGCGTCTCCCCATTCGTTCAGAAAACCGGATATCACCGCCGCAACTATCAGCACCCAGATGATGAAACTCCTGAATTGCGCGATAAAGATCTCGAGCGCCGAGTCGTGCACGGCTTCCTTTAATTCATTGGGCCCGTATTCGCGCAACCGGTCGCCTGCCGCCTGCAGGGAAAGTCCTTTATTCAGGTCCGTACCGAGTTCTCCGGCCGCCCCGGCAACGTCTTTCTGCCACCATTTAATCATAGAGTAGCGTTCTGTGTCCACACCGCAGCCTTTCCGTTATACATCCGTACCGCCGTCATCAGCAGAATATGCCGGGGACCTTCTCCCCGCAAAAACGGCATTTTCCGCTATCGATCCCGCAATTCCTTACGCTGAATATCCCCCTTGTCACCAGAAGTTCCCGGCACTTATGACAATGCGTGTCCCCGCCCCAGCCTGAGACGTTGCCGGCGTAAACGTATGAAAGCCCGGCCCGCTTTCCCGCCTCCACCGCCCTCCTCACAAGAGGCTCCGGGGTGGACTGAAAAGCGTTGAATTTATAATCCGGGTGGAAACGCGAAATGTGCCAGGGTGTATGCCTGTCCAGGGAAACGATGAATCCCGCCAGACCTTCGAGTTCCTCTTCCGAGTCGTTCAACCCGGGTATCAGCAGCGTGGTGAGCTCAACCCAGATGCCGAGCTTTTTCATCAGGCGCACCGATTCCAGGACCGGCTCCAGAGACGCCCCGCAGTACTCGCGGTATGAATCCTCCCTGAAGAATTTTATGTCCACGTTGGCCGCGTCCAGCCATGGGGCGGCTGTCTCCAGCGCTCTGCCGGTCATATAACCGTTGGTGACGAAAACGTTCTTCAACCCTTTTTCACGCGCCGCTTTGCAGGTATCTAACGCGTATTCCATGAATACCGTGGGTTCGGTATAAGTATAGGAAACACCGGCGCAGCCGTTCTCCAGCGCCGACTCCACAATCTTCTCCGGAGGGATTTCCTCCTCCCTGGCTGATCCGTCGTAAACGGAAACATCCTGCGATATCTGCCAGTTCTGGCAGAACCCGCACCTGAAATTGCAGCCGGGAAAGGCGATCGACATGCTCAATGAACCCGGGAGAAAATGATAAAGCGGTTTCTTCTCCACCGGGTCGACGTTCCCGCAGACGGGATTGCCGTAGGCGTGCGTCATCAGAATCCCGTCCCTGTTGAAACGGACGCCGCAAACGCCGCTGCCGCCCGGCCCGATACGGCAGGAATGACGGCAAAGCAGGCAATGCACCGCGCCGCCGTCCAGTTTATCGTATAATATCGCCTCTTTATCCATATCCGGCGGCTGCCTTCAGCGTATAAGCGCCACCTCGTCTATATACAGGACCACCTCTATATCCCCCGTCTTCAGGTCGACCGGCTGGTCTGTGACAAGACCTGTCACCTCGAACTGGTAGGATTTCACCCCGTTGTCGACCCGGCTCAGGGATGTCTTATCGTCCCCGGTCCCGGTCCACTTTACGCTTTTCCAGTCGCGCTGATAGTCGTAGCGCGTGGTCAACTCCTTGAAATAGACCCTTTCATCCAGCCATTCACCGGTATGCACTATCCTGGAGGCGCGAAGGATCTCTCCGTCCCCGTCTATGATATCGGTGGCGATCCTGACCAGCACCGGTTTCTGTCCCGTTCCTTTGACGGGTTCGACGAATACTTTATATGAGATACCGGATATCCCGCTCCAGTCCAGACCGGCCGGACGGTTCTCCCATTCGCATTTCTTATCGATGAGACCCTGCCCGCAGGCCAGGAAATTATAGCTGCCCGGGATCAGTTTGAGCGTCAATTTAAGCGACCGGCCGAACGGCGCCGCGCTTTTGGCCGAGCTTTCCACCGCGAGATTGAAGTCCCTGCTTCCGTACTCCACTTTCTTCACAGCATCCCCGGAATCGAACCTGCTGACCACTATCCGGTGCTGATCCGCCGGACGCAGCAGCATGCCGGCTACAAAAACCGCCGCTAAAGCCGCCGGGACCGCCAAGAAAACAGCCGTTCTTTTCGCCTTGATCATCTCTCCTCCTTAACGATGTTGGTGCCCTATGCGTAACGCATCCAGGGCCTTTTCGTCCGCGGGCATACAATACGAAATTTCTTCCGCGCCTCCCTGCACCCTGCAGGATATTCTTACTCCTTCGCCGGGAGCGGGCCGGCAGTAATAAGCCAGCAGGGAACCTGACAATGATATGAGTCCGGGGTCGAATTCCCCCCTGCCCAGGGCAACAGGACCTGCCTCATCTAACGTATAGAACAACCGGTCGCCCGGCGCGGCACAGGACTCCAGTTCCCCGTTCTCCTTTTCGTCTCTTCCCACTATGAGCCTTGTCTTTTCGGAAAGTCTGAAATGCCTGCCGATCTTGAGCAGTTCAAGTTCCGGGAGCTTAACCCCCTCATGACAACAAAGGTCGCGCAGCCGTCCGGAAAAGATCGGGTCCGTGAGCAGACACCCGCCGGCGGCATTCACGGGTTCCTTTATGCCCATAGACTCCGCCAGGCGTAATTGCGCCCGGCGGGACCGTCCGCTAATACTCAGCAGTTTGGCGCGCTCCACCCATCCTTCTCTTTCAGGGATGGTCACCGGCAGTATGCGGCCGGACAGAGGTCTCAGGATCAGCCCGGGGATGCCGCTTTCCCGGTCGGCGATCTCAAGTGTCTGTCTGCGCTGCGACATGCCGCGCTGCCCGACCACTTCTCCGGTCACTACGAAATCGGCGCCCTCCCTCCGCATGAAATCGGCGCCCTTCTTCAACATCAATATACGGCAGTCCAGGCATGGATTCATGTTGGAGCCGAAACCGTGTTCCGGAGATCTCAGGATGGCGACGGCTTCATCGGAGACGCTGATCTCCGCGACAGGGGCTCCCGACCATTCCTCCAGACAGGAAACAAGTCTCTTCCTCGTTCCGGTTTTATCGCGCTCGCGCGGCAGATAAGGCAGCACGATCTTGAGCGGCAGGATCTTTATCCCCTGGTCGATCATCAGCCTGGCGGCAAGTATGCTGTCCAGCCCGCCTGAAATAAGCGCCACGGCTTTTATCTGTTCTTTAACGGACATTTCTCCAGCTTTCTTTGCGGACTGAGTATTGGGCAACGTGAACGCCGGGACGGTTATCCCTTAAGGCGGACGGCCGGCAGGTTTTTCAAAGAACGCCTGATCTCCGCGGCCGGATGAGAAAAATTCTTCAACTCTCCGCCGAGGAACTTATCGTAGGACGCAAGGTCGAGGAAACCGTGGCCGCTGAAGTTGAAAAGGATGCATGCGCCCTTCGGCGCCGCTCTTGCCGCGTCGACGGCGGCCTTCACGGCGTGCGCGGTCTCCGGGGCCGGGATTATGCCTTCGGTCCTGGCAAAAACCAGAGCGGCCTTGAAAACTTCCAGCTGCGGATAAGACCGGGCCTCGGCTATCTTCTTCCTGCAAAGCAGGCTTACGAGAGGGGAACACCCGTGATATCTCAGCCCGCCGGCGTGTATTGAAGGAGGCATGAATTTATGGCCCAGCGTGAACATCTTCAGCAGGGGAGTGAGAGAAGCGGTATCCCCGAAATCGTATTCATACAGCCCCCTGGTAAGAGTGGGACAGGCTGACGGCTCGACGGCTATTATGCGCATCTCCGGGCGCCTGCGCAGTTTGTCGGTCACGAACGGAAAGGCCAGCCCTCCGAAGTTGCTGCCGCCGCCCACGCATCCGATCACGAAATCAGGCTTCTCCCCGAGGATCTTAAGCTGCGCCTTGGCCTCCTGTCCGATCACGGTCTGATGCAGAAGCACGTGGTTCAACACGCTGCCGAGGGCGTAATTGGTATCCTTTCTGCCGGCTGCGTCCTCCACCGCTTCGGAAATGGCCGTCCCGAGACTCCCCTGGCACCCCGGGTCCTCCTTCAGCATGGCCCGCCCGCAGACCGTCGTATCGGAAGGGGAGGCGACGACGTCCGCGCCCCAGATCTTCATCAATGAACGCCGGAAAGGTTTCTGGTTGTAACTCACCTTCACCATATAAACCATGCATTTCATGGAAAAGACGTTACAGGCAAAACTCAATGCCGCGCCCCACTGCCCGGCACCGGTCTCGGTGGTGAGGCGGCGTATCCCTTCTTTCTTGTTGAAATACGCCTGCGCTATGGAAGTATTGATCTTATGACTGCCGGTGGGGGAAACGCTTTCGTCTTTATAGTATATGCGGGCTTTTGTTCTCAGGTACTTTTCCAGCCGCAAGGCCCTCCTCAAAGGAGTGGGCCTCCAAAGCCGGTAGATATCCCTTACTGCGGCCGGGATGACGATCTCTTTCTGCCTGCTCATTTCCTGGCGGATCAACGAAAGAGGGAATATCCTTTGCAGGTCCGCCGCCGACAAAGGCCGTCCGGTGGCGGGATTCAAGGCCGGAGGAGCGGGAAAAGGCAGATCGGCAAGCAGGTTATACCAGGCCGCCGGTATATGTTTTTCCGTCAGGATGACTTTACTCTCATCCATAATACGCCTACCCCTGGCAGGGCTTTCTTCCTTTATTCGCCTTCTTGGAACGCCAGTTCAATTTACCTCTACGTTTTCTCTTTCCCATTTTTACCTTCCTTTCAACCTTGTTTTCACGGTCTTAAGAAACCGCCGTGCGATGTATTCCGCGTTGACGATCAATATTTATAATAATTGGCCGGGACCGCCTGAACTATGTATCTCACTGCCTCGACCATGCAGCTCCTTATGGCCTTTTCCATCGGGGTATCCGAATATCGCGAAAGCACCCCTCCCAGTATCCAGCCTCCCGGCGGCCCTGAGGAAGACTTTATCGATACGTCCGAAGCCTGCCCCTGAACCTTGTTGGAAGCCACCACCTCTGAATTGGCGGCGTTCACTATCCTTATTTCCAGGGCTACATGCGCTTTATTGACCGCTGCGCCGAGCAGCCCGCCCAGAACACCGCTGGATACGCCGCCTCCCCCGCCCAACCCTTCCCTGCCGCCGGAGGCCTGCGGTTCAAATTCGTTGACGCTCACGGTTATTATCAGATCCGCGGACGGACGCTGTCCGTCTCCGGGTTCGGCATGTAAATCGCCGCTGGCGCCGCCCGTCCGGGTGTCCTGGACTGTAGACAGATCAAGCACCGCGAAACGGCCGCTGTTGGCAATACCGCTTAACAGCATGTCACGCAAAGCCGCGCCAGTCTCCGCGTCGCTTTTTTCCGATTTCACTTCGAAAGCCGCGACGGCGATCCTCGCTTTCGGACCGGAATAAGCCGGAAGGGGGATGATCCCTGCTTTACTTTCAGCCCTGCCGCCTTTTACGGAAAGACCCAGGCTCCGGCATCCGCCGAGTAATATGGCCAGGCTTGAAAAAAGAATGATCTTAACAAGAAATCTTCTCAAATTCACCTCTGCGGGAACATTGGCGGACAGGATTTGGCGTTTTCTTCGTTTCCGGAGACTTTTCAGGCGGGCTCTTGCCTTAAAACCGGTCCGCAGGGGTTTATTCTATATTATAACAACCGGCGGGTCAAGATTTTTTGAAGATCGCCCAGGCTGCGCACTATCTTCCAGGGAGAGAACGACTTTATCTCCTTCTTCTCCCCGGATCCGGTAAGCACGATTGCCGTCCGCACTCCGGCCCGCAGTCCGGTCAAGGCATCTATCCCCATATCTCCTACATACAGGGCGTTGCCGCGTTTTACGCCGAGCTTGCGCAGGATCATGCGCAGGATCAGGGGATCCGGCTTGCCTTTCTTCAATTTATCCGCGCAAAGCACATAAAGGAAATACTTTTCAAGGGACAGATGTTTAAGCAATATACCGGAAAAATACGATGGCCGGTTGCTGGCCACGGCCATTAATACGCCTCGTTTATCCAGCTCTCTCATCAGCGCCGCCGCACCGGGGAGCAGGCGCGATTTCCTGCGCAAAGCCCCGGCATGGTGCTTTCTGTATACGCCCAGCGCTTTCTTCAGGCTTCCCGCCGGGACGAACGGGCGCAGCAGGCCGGCGTCCCCCCATCCAACGGCTCTGCGGATGACCGCCGCAGGCTTAAGCGGCAGCCCCAGGATCCGCATCACATAATTGAAACTCTCCGTTATGGCGGGATAAGCATCGGCCAGCGTACCGTCCAGATCGAATATAACAAGTTTTATCTTTTCCATTATTGTCCGGGCGCGCCGCGGAATAAACGGACGCGTATTCATTCAGGAAAAAAGGCAGGCTTTTCGCCTGCCTTTTCCGATATTTGGAGATCCGCGCTTATCCTGAACTGGAGAATGGCGGTCGGCCCGGGATCAATCGCCGCTCTGGGCCGGGGTCTCCGCCTGTGTTTCGCCGGCGGACGGCGGTTCCTGGGGGTCTTCCGCCGGGGCATTCTGGACGTCTTCCAGTTTCTCCACGCTGATATTGACGGCGCTATTCTTTCCGCCGGTATCCGAAATATAATCAACGCTCACTATGTCCTGCGTCTTGAGCTCGGAAATATCTTTTATATTCTCGTAGGCGGTCTTCTCGTTGACGAACAGGCTTATCTCTTTTTCATTGTCCGTCTCATAATCGAGATATTTTACGGAGATCTGTTTCTTGGGCGCGTCTACGGAGACGACCTCCCCCCAAAGCCACTGGACTTCCTTTACCCCGCTGTCCGCCATGGCCTGCTCTTCTATAGTCTTACTGTCCTGGCTCAAGTCCCCGGCCAGGCCCGTTCCGCCGGAAAGAAAGAACACCGCCGCAACCGTCATGAATAACACTCCGAAGATATTCATCCTGACTCCTCCTTTGCCTCCGGCCGGCTCTTAAAGAGACGCCTCCGTAAGGCAACAATTTAACATACGCCCGGGTCTTTGTCAAGACGGGCGGGTTGACAGCGCGTCAGCGCACAATCTCCTTTACCCTTGGAGCCGCGGCTATATAAACACAGGCCGCCAGCAGGGCTTTCAGGGCGTCGCCCGGGACGAAAGCCCAGAAACCGCAAAGCATCGCCTGCGTCCCGCCGTAACCGCAGACCGTCTTCAGCCAGAGCGTCCCGCAGGACAAGATCAAAAGGTCCGCCAGCAGGAAAACAGCGGCCGCGCGGATAACGCTTTTATCGATCGCCATGGAACGGGAAAGCGAGGGGACGACGAACTGCGCGGCAATAAAACCCACCAGGTATCCTCCGGTGATACCCTGGAAATACGACAAACCCGCTCCGCTGCCGGTAAAAACCCCGAGTCCGGCGGTCCCGGCGCATACATACAGAACCTGCGAGGCCATGCCCATTCGCGCCCCCAGCAGGGCTGCCGACAAAAGGACAAAGAACGTCTGCAGGGTCAACGGAACGGGAGTAAAAGGCAGCTGGATACGCACATGCGCCCCAAGGGTAATGGCCGCCGCGAAAGAAACGATAAGAATTATCCTTGATAATACCTTGTTTAAAACAATATCCCTTTTCAATATAGCTTCCATACCGTCATCTCCCTGTTCCTGGCATTGTTACCGGAAACCGCGCCTGTTGCGCGTGACCCGCATTACACCGTTCTACAGGATATAACGCGGGACTGCCGCGCATAAGCCGGGAACCCGCGCCGTGCGGATCCCGGCTCATGCCCGGACCGGTCATTCTCTTGCGATGGCAAGCGTGATAATACCGGCGAGGATCAGGAACAAGCCTATGCATCCCATGAACACTATCTTCAGGCTCTCAAACCAGCCGATCACCGCCCATGCCCCGAGACCGAGAAAAACCAGACCCAGGACGAATTTGAACGCCGCGGCCAGCGTCTTTTTGCAACCGCAACTTTTCTCATCTTTCTTCGTCTCTTCCGCCATACCTCCCCCTTTCGCTGTATAATACTCTTCCCCGCCGGTTCAAGCGGAGAATTCCTTCTTAAGATCTACTTGAACCGAAGACCGGCCGCTTCCCGCCTTCATTCCGCCGCTTCTCCGGCCGGCCGCGCCTTCCATCGCTTATGCATCCACCCCCATTCAGAAGGATACTTTCTGATATAAACCTCTATAACGGACGTGATCATCTGGACGCTCTCCTGGATGGAATCCTGCCCTTGCGGTAATTCCATCTGCGGTTCGAAAGTTATCCGGTGCGTATCATCAGGCTGTCTGATGATAAAACAGGGGACGACGGCCGATCCGGTGCGCTGCGCCAGCACGACCGGCCCGGTGGCGGTGGCGGCTTTTCTGCCGAAGAAATCTACGAACACGCCTGCCGTGCCGAAATTCTGGTCCATCGGAATGAACACCATTTCATTGTTGCGCAGGGCGCGCAGGGTCTCCGCTACGCATGCCTGCCTCGGCTGGCTGTAGATCATCCTCATCCCGAACTTGCTGCGCTTGCGGATAAGAAGCCTTTCCACGCGGATATCCCTCATCCTGCGCATAATGACCCCTATTTTGTAGCCGTCGATGTCCAGTTTCGAGATCAAAAGAGGGAAATTGCCGAAGTGCGCGCTTACCAGTATCACCCCTCTGCCTGCGGCAAGGGCCCTGTCCAGGTGCTCTCTGCCTTCTATTTCCACCCGCCCGGCCATATACGAGTGGTCGACAACCAGCTTGAGGATCTCCGCCCCGGATTTGGCTATGGAGATAAAACAGTCCCGGCATATGCTTCTGAGTTCCCCGTCATCTTTCTCTTTACCGAAGGCTGTGCGCAGGCTGTCCATTGCCACCCTGCGGTGTTTCACCGCTATAATATACAAGACGCGGCCGAGAACGGCGGAGAACCCGTATAAAAAACAACCGGGCAGTACTCTTATTATTGAAGAACAAGTTACAAGCGCCGCCCAGGCGAAGAAACGCGACGCTTCTTTGGACATTTTCTTAAATTGCATTCAACCGCCTTTACTCCCCTGTGGGATCAGCAGCATCTTCCGGTATGGCCCCGTATCCGCCGTATTATAGCAAAAAAACCCGTCAATTCAAGAGCAAAGCCGGACGCGGCGGGCGGCTACAGTTTGTAGCCTATCTTGCGCAGCAGACCGTGTCTCCAGGCAATGTCCTCCGCCGACTCCACGCCTTTCGGCTTGGCGCCGTCTATCACCCCCAGGATACCGCATCCGTTCTCCGTTTCAGCCACTATGACCTCAACGGGATTGGCGGTTGCGCAATATATGCAGCAGACCTCCTGGACCGCCTTTACGGCATTCAACACGTTTATAGGGAAAGCGTTGCGTATGCAGATCATAAAAGAATGTCCCGCGCCTATGGAAGCCGCATTCTCCGCCGCCGTCACCTTCAACTCCGCGTCATTGCCTTCGACGCGTATTTTGCACGCCCCAGAGGATTCCGTAAAAGCCAGTCCGAATTTTATACCGGGGACAGAACCCGCCATGACCTCGTAAAGATCCTCAACCGTTTTGATAAAATGGCTCTGCCCGAGTATAATATTGACATCGTCCGGTTTGGCGATCTTCACGCTCCTGAATTCAAGCATTCTTCCCTCCCGCGTTCTTTAAATTTGTCCGGCGCGGATAAGACCGCATTCCGTTCCCGTGACCCGGGTTTCTTTACCGGGACTGCCGGACCGGGCAGGCCGGAAATCTGTCCCGCGGAGTATCATTTGTTCACCCTGATACGGCGGAACCCGGCCGCGCCTCTCGGCTGCATCCTGTCGTAAGTCCTGATGGAAACCAGCATCAGGTCAGGGTCGCCGAGAAGATGCAGCGGTATCCCCACCGTTACCTGCCCCTTGCTCAACTTTACGGAAACGCCGCCGGAAGGAACGGGCCTCCCCTTGTCGAACATCTTGAAGACATTGTGACGGCTGATGAACATGATCTTCGGCATGGCGGCGAATTCCACGCCTTTCTTATAGCCGAATATGTAAGCGGTGAACACGAATCTCTTTTCCAGTTCACTGTTCTTCCCGACGGTTATATAAAACATCCCCCCGGATACGGAATAGCTGACCTCACCGGCCTCGTTGGGGCCGGGAGGATCGTATTCCTCGTCGGGGGTCTCCCTGGAGAAAGGGAATATCCTTCCTTTCCCTACGCTGCCCAGCGTAATATCAGGATAATCGCCGAACAGTTCGTTGCCGCGGGCGAAGGATAAAAGATAAAAAGCGCTGGAGCTGGTCTGGCTCCTGTAACAGAGGACCGCCCCGTGTTTCTTCTCGAGATCGGTACCGTTAAGCCAATGCACCCTCCAGTCCAGGGCAAGGCCCGAGAACTGCTCCGGCGGCAGAAGAGGAAGCTCCGGGTGATAATGCCTCGGCAGGGGCCAGCCCGGACAATGCACCAGATAAGGGAATACCTGCGGCCTGCCGATCTCCCGCTCAAGATCGGCAAGCGCCACGCAGAGGAACAGATAATACGCCTTATGGTCCACGTTCACGTCTCCGGAATGAGAAACGAATATCTTCGTCGGCCTGTAATCCAGCAGTACTTTTTTCAGGTCGGCAAGGATGTTCTCCCCGGTATAGGCGGAACCATAACTGAAATTCTCTTTGTAAGGGACAGCCGATATCCTGGTAAGAATGCTTTTATACGGTTTTCTGCTCTTCCAGTATTTGCAGAATATCGAGAAAGTGCCGAAATCCGGGTAACCCAGGAACACGAGATCTTCGTCCGGCACACCCAGTGATTCCATGGCTTTGGTCGCTTCTTTCCTGCGCACCTCGCCCATCTGTATGAACTCCCCGGTGCGCAGCACCGGCCTTTTCTTGTAGACAAGGAAAGCCAACTGGTTGTGGTCCCCGTTCGTCAGGTAAACCACTTTTAAAGAGGCCCCGCGGCGCAAGGTTTCCTGTATAACTCCCGCGCAGGCTATGGCTTCGTCGTCCGGATGGGGAGCGAGGACAAGGACCCTGTCCGAGGAGGAGAAAGCGGGAAGCCCCGTGAAGGTGTCATTAATGGTGTCCTCCGCAGCCGCGGGACCGGCGGCAAAACAAAAACACAGGAATAATGCCGCGGAAAAGCAAACCCGGCCTTTTCTATAAAGCATATCACCCCCATAGTGCGCGGTTACCATACTATCGGAGCAGGGAGCGGTCGGGAATACATTTGTTGTCCGGCGGCCGTTCCTATTTCCCCGGCCGGCGTGAGATCCCGTGAAGAAAAGCCGCCCAGAGGCCCCCGGCAAAAACAAGAATGAAACAAAGATACACCGCAAGATCGCCGTTCCTGGTGTAAAAAGAACCTCCCGGCTCGGCATCGCCGGCCTGGACGGAAAGATACCCCTCGGTAAAAAGAGGATCACCCCGTTTGTCTTTCACCATATCCCCTATTTTTCCCTTGCTGTCGATCACCGCGGTAATCCCCGTATTGGCCGCCCTTGCAACCCAGACGCGGTTCTCCACCGCCCTGAACACGGAAGACTGAAGATGCTGGGCGGGCGCCCCGCTCCTGCCGAACCAGGCGTCATTAGTTATGTTTACCAGTAACCCGGCACCTTCCCTTACAAAACTCCGGCTGAGCCCGGGGAAGGCGTCCTCGAAACATATCAGGACGGCGAATTTATGCTGTTTGCCCGCGTTATCCGGACCTCTTCCTGCCGCGGAAAATATCCTGAACTCCCTGCCGGGGTAGAAATCGCCGATGGGAACGAAGGTCTCCAGGAAACTCAGGGTTTTCCTGAAAGGGATGAATTCACCGAAAGGCACAAGATGGATCTTGCGGTATTCCCCTGCTATCTCCCCCCCGGGAGAAAGCAGGAAAGCGCCGTTGTAATAACCTTCCCCTTCCCGCAGCACCGCCCCGAAAAGAAGCGGGGTGTCCCACTCGTGAACCGCACCGCGCAGCCTGCGGTAAAGACCGGTCTCCCTGCCCATCAATTCCGGGAAGGAAGCCTCCGGCCATATGACCATGTCCGGCTTATCGTTTATGACCGCCTCGGAAGAGATCCCCAGGAACTTGTCTACTATGAAATCGCTGCTGGAAACTGCCCATTTAAGCTTCTGGGGTATGTTCGCCTGGATCAGGGCTATCTTGAAATCTCCGGCGGCCGGAGGGGTGAAAAGACGGAACAGGCCGTAGGTCATGACGGCCATCACGCATATAATCGCCGGGGCTACCCTTTTCGCCGCCGTATCCAGAGGCTGCCGGCCGGAGAACACCGGATAAAAAGCGGCGTTGAAGAACATCAGCACAAAAGACACTCCCCATACCCCGGTGATATCGGATATCTGTATGGCGGGGAGATTAAGATACTGGGTATGCCCGAGCAGCGCCCAGGGGAAACCGGTCAACAGCCAGCCGCGCAGGTATTCCAGCGCCGTCCAGGCCGCTGCCAGGAACACCGGGGCGAACGCCTGCGGCATACGCCTGGACAAAGGGAAAACCAGTCCGAAGCAGGCGAAATACAGCGCCAGATACCCGCAAAGCAGCAGCATCCCGGGGAAGGTCACCGCAGAAATCCAGGATACGGCGCCGAGCCAGAAGAAAAAGCCGCAGACAAAGAAAAGCTGGACAGTCTGTTTCAGGCTCCTGCCTTCCGCCGCGTTAAAAAGGGGGATGAACGCGATCCAGGCCGCCGGCCAGAGACCGGCGGGAGGAAAAGAAAGGAACAACAACAGCGATGAAGATAAAACAACGGCGTTCGTTCTGTTGAAAATTATCTTCCGCAGCATTTTTTGAACTTTTTGCCCGAGCCGCACGGACAGGGATCGTTCCTGCCGACTTTTGCCGCGGCATCGGCATGCGCCGTTCCGCGGGCGGACCCGGCAGCCGGTCCGACCGTCTCTTCCCTGTCTTCGCCGCCGCCGGATCCGGAAAAAGACCCGGCCTCGGGATGGCTGAATTCCTGCGACGTGGTGCTGAACACCCCCCTGGCCTCTCTGCGCGGTTCCGGGTGGAGCTTGAAAAGGATCTCCAGCGACTCCTCCTCCATGGCGGAGATCATGTTGTTGAACATCTCGAACGCCTCGCGTTTATACTCGACCAGAGGGTCGCGCTGTCCGTAAGCGCGCAGTCCTATGCCTTCGCGCAGATTGTCCATCGCGTAAAGATGGTCTTTCCACCTGGAATCTATTATCTGCAGGAAAACCAGCCGCTCCATCAAACGCATGTTCTCTTCGCCGGCTTCTTTCTCTTTGTTAAGATACGCACCCAGAACCATGGAATAAACGGTATCGGACAATGTCCCCCCCTCCCTGGACAGCAGCTCATCCCGGGAGAACTCCAGGCCGAATTTAAGTTTCAGGGTGCTCAGAAGCCCGTCGTAATCGGCCTGCGAGGGATCCTCGCCGGAATACATGCCGGCCAGGCCGGAAACGCTCCTTTCCATGATGGCCAGGATGTTGTCCTTCAACGAGATACCGTCCAGTATCTGCCTGCGCTGGCTGTAAACCACCTCCCGCTGTTTGTTCATCACGTTGTCGTATTCCAGCAGCTGTTTGCGTATCTCGAAATTATGCTGTTCCACCCGGCGCTGCGCCACCTCTATCGATTTATTGATCCAGGGATGCTCGATCACCTGGCCTTCCTCTAGGCCGAGCCGGTCCATTATCCCGATCAGCCGGTCCGAGCCGAACAGGCGCATCAGGTTGTCCCCGAGAGATACGTAAAAACGGGAGGAACCCGGATCCCCCTGCCTGCCGGAACGCCCGCGCAGCTGATTGTCTATCCTGCGCGCCTCGTGCCTCTCGGTGCCTATGATATGCAGCCCTCCTGCTTCGACCACCCTCCGGTGTTCCTCTTCGGTCTCTCTCCTGTATTTCTCCAGCAGACGGGAATGCTCGGCAAGACGCTGTTCCTCTCCCTCAAACTCTTTCTGCTTCAGCACGCTCCTGGCCATGAAACCCGGATTGCCTCCCAGGAGTATGTCTGTGCCGCGGCCGGCCATGTTGGTGGCTATGGTCACCGCTTTATACCGTCCGGCCTGAGCAACGATCTGCGCCTCCATTTCGTGATACTTGGCGTTCAGCACCTGGTGCTCTATCCCCCGCCTCTTCAGCATGCCGGAGAGCAGTTCCGATTTTTCTATGGAAACCGTGCCCACCAGCACCGGCCTGCCGGAGGAATACATCTGGATTATCTCCTCGACCACGGCGTTGAATTTCTCCGCCTCGGTTTTATATATACGGTCCTGGTGATTGATGCGGATCAGCGGCCTGTTGGTGGGAACAGCCACCACGTCCAGCTTGTAGATCGCCTTGAATTCGTTGGCTTCGGTATAGGCCGTACCGGTCATGCCGGAGAGTTTCTCGTACATGCGGAAGAAATTCTGGAAAGTGATCGTGGCCAGGGTCTGGTTCTCCCTCTCTATCTTCATCCTTTCCTTGGCCTCCACCGCCTGATGGAGCCCGTCCGACCAGCGCCTCCCCGGCATAAGCCTGCCGGTGAATTCGTCGACTATGATCACCTGCCCGTCTTTTACCACGTAATCCACGTCCCTCTTATATAGGTTGTGCGCCCTCAAGGCCTGTATAACATGGTGCCTCCATTCCATGGTCTCCATATCGTGCAGGCTGGCGATGTTCAGCAGGGAGCAGACCTTCGACTCCCCCTGTTCCGTCAGGTAGGCATTCCGCGCCTTTTCGTCCACTACATAATCGTATCCCTTGGAAAGGTCTATCCCCTTGTACTTGGCCTCGATCTGCTCTTTTTCCAGGACCAGTCTCCCCTGCAGGCGGGGTATGATCCTGTCTATTATGTAATATTTATCCGTGGATTCCTCGGCCGGGCCGGAGATTATCAGGGGGGTGCGGGCTTCGTCCACAAGGATGGAATCGACTTCGTCCACGATCGCGTAATAGAACGGCCGCTGCACGAGCTCGGAGGCGCTGTATTTCATGTTGTCGCGCAGGTAGTCGAACCCGAATTCGTTGTTCGTGCCGTAAGTGATGTCGCAGGCATAGGCCGCTTTGCGGGCTTCATCCGACATGTCGTGCTGTATGACCCCCACGCTCAAACCGAGGAACTCGAAAACAGGCCCCATCCATTCCCTGTCGCGCCTGGCCAGGTAATCATTGACCGTCACGATGTGCACCCCGCGGCCCAGGAGGGCGTTAAGATAAGCGGGAAGGGTGGCCACCAGGGTTTTCCCTTCCCCGGTGGACATCTCGGCGATCTTACCCTGGTGCAGGATCAGTCCGCCGATTATCTGCGAATCGAAATGCCTGAGCCCGATGGTGCGCCTGGAAGCCTCCCGGACCACCGCGAAGGCCTCGGCGAGGATCCCCTCGAAGATGCGGTTCCGCGCCAGTTTCAGTTTCTCTTTCAGTCTCTCCTTTTCCTCGGTGATGGCGGCGTTCTCCACAGCCAGCGATATCTCCGCGAGCTGCTCTTCGCACGCCTTTTCCTTTTCCCGCAGGTGTTCCCTGAACTGCCCGCTTTTGCCGCGCAGTTCTTCGTCGGAAAGCCGGCCGATATCCCCCTCCCTGGCGTTCACGGCGGCGACGGTCCCTGCCAGGGAAACCACCGCGTCCAGCGAAGGCATGGGCATATCCGGGTGCAGCGTGATGCTGATCCCTTTGTATTTACGGTCGATCGCCTTCTGTCTGCCGGCGAGCACCGCCTTCTTGAAAAAACCGAACATCATAACTATCCTTCCGCCTTTTTTCTTAAATAGGCCTCGATGAAACCGTCGAGCGTCCCGTCCATAACTCCGTTGACGTCCCCGGTCTCCAGCCCGGTGCGATGGTCTTTAACCATGGTATACGGGTGCATGACATAAGAACGTATCTGGCTGCCCCACTCTATTTTTTTCTTAGAGGAATCGCATTGCCTGTTCAATTCCTCCTCTTTCCTGCGCTGCTCTATTTCGTAAAGCCTGGACTTCAGCATCCGCATCGCCGTCTGCTTGTTCTGGAACTGTGACCTTTCGTTCTGGCACTGCACGACGGTCCCGGTGGGAATGTGAGTGATGCGCACCGCCGAATCCGTGGTGTTGACGCTCTGTCCGCCCGGACCGGAAGAACGGAAAACATCTATGCGGAGGTCTTTCTCTTCTATTTTGAAATCGACGTCGTCCTCTATCTCCGGGACGACGTCCACGGAGGCGAAGGAAGTGTGCCTGCGTTTATTGGCGTCGAAAGGGGAGATGCGCACCAGACGGTGTACGCCGCGCTCCGCCCTCAAATAGCCGTAGGCATATTCACCGCCTACGTACAGAGTGGCGTTCTTGACCCCCGCCTCTTCCCCGTAAAGGATATCCACCATACTGGCTTCATACCCTTTATCCTCGGCCCAGCGCGTATACATCCTGAGCAGCATCTGCGCCCAGTCGCATGATTCGGTCCCGCCGGCCCCAGCGTTGACGCTCAGGAAGGCGCTGTTTGCGTCGAACCTGCCGCTCAAAAGAGTGCCGAGCTCCAGTTTCTCCACGCTGCGGGACAGCGCCTCCGTCCCGGAACTTATCTCCGCGACCAGTTCCCGGTCGTCCTCCTTGAGCAGTTCGGCCAGCTCCCGCAATTCCCTGTGCCTGGATACCGTCTCCTGCCAGGGACCGGTGACCGCTTTCAGGGCTTTCAGGCGCTTTACCACGGAATTGGCCTTCTCCTGGTTGTCCCAGAAACCCGGTTCCGCCATCCCGGAAGAAAGCAGCTCAACCTGCTTTGACTTCTCTTCTATGTCAAAGATAACCTCTGAGCTGCTCGAGCTTCGCGTGAATACGGTCCAGGTCGGTCTTAATCTTGTCGATCATCTTGTTCTCTCCTTGTGAAACGGCGCGTCGAGCCTTTTCTCAGCCCCGGCAGATACCTCTAAGGGCGAGCATGAATTCGTCTTTGTTGTCGCAGTGCGCCAGGGCGGTCTCTTCCGTTATCTTTCCTTCTCTGACGAGCTTAACCAGCGCCTGGCTGAAAGACTGCATGCCGTACACGGCGCCGTCGTCTATGAACTGGGGGATCTCCCAGGTCTTGCCTTCCCTGAGCAGACGGCTGATGGTGGGGGTCTGAAGCATGGTCTCGTAAGCGGGGATCCTCCCTTTCCCTTCTTTGGACGGGATAAGCCGCAGGGAAATTACCCCCTTGAGCAGATAGGACATCTGCGTCCTTACCTCGGCGTGCTGATGGGGGGGGAAGAAATTGACTATGCGTTCAAGCGTCTGGGGGGCGTTGACGGTATGAAGAGTGCTCAACACCAGGACACCGGTCTCG
>CAZAVF010000002.1:0-59229 GCA_964488935.1 uncultured Planctomycetales bacterium
GAGCTATGGGGATTACTTTCGAAGAGGCGGATTTTTTCATGCGCGGATTCCGCCAGACCGGGGCGATCGAGCGCAGCGTGCTCTACATAAACCTCGCCAACGACCCGGCCATCGAAAGGATATCGACCCCGCGCCTGGCGCTCACCGCCGCGGAATACCTGGCCTTCGATCTGGACATGCACGTTCTGGTAATACTCATAGACATGACTTTTTACTGCGAGTCGCTGCGAGAGGTCTCCGCGGCCAGAAAAGAGATCCCCGGCAGGCGCGGCTACCCGGGGTATCTCTATACAGACCTGGCCACTCTTTACGAGCGCGCAGGCAGGATAAAGGACAAAAAGGGCTCCATAACTCTTTTGCCGGTCCTGACCATGCCCGAGGACGACAAGACGCATCCCATTCCCGACCTTACCGGTTATATCACGGAAGGCCAGATAATCCTGGCCAGAGACCTGCACCGTAAAGGTATATATCCTCCGGTGGACGTTCTCCCGAGTCTATCCCGCCTGAAAGACAAAGGTATAGGCAGGGGCAAGACCAGGGAAGACCACTCCGACGTGCTGAACCAGCTTTTCGCCTGTTACGCAAAGGGCAAGGAGGCGCGGGAACTGGCGGTGATCCTCGGCGAAGCCGCGCTTTCCGAACTGGACAAATTATATCTGCAGTTCGCCGCTTCCTTCGAGGAGAGGTTCGTGCGCCAGGGGGAGGACGAGGACCGGGGCATAGAGGCGACCCTGGAGCTGGGGTGGGAACTTCTGCGCAAACTGCCGCGCCAGGAACTGAAACGCATCCGGCAGGAATATCTGGATAAATATTACGGAGCAAAAGAGCAAGCATGATCCTGCGCGTTAACCCTAACAGAATGGAATTGCTGCGGCTGCGGCGCAGGCTGGCGCTGGCCAGGCGCGGGCACAAACTTCTCCAGGACAAGCTGGAGGAGATGATGCGCAGGTTCATGCTGATGCTGAAGGAGATAGACACCGCCAAAGAGGAATTCCGCGTCAAGACGGCGGGGACGCTGCGCGCGCTCACTTACTGCCGGATCACCTCTTCTCCGGAACAGTTCCTGTCGGCGGCGGGAAAAGTGGATGTCGATCTGCGTCTTGATGTCTCCAGGTCCAGGATCATGAACGTGAGCGTCCCGGCGCTCAGGCTGGAAGGGCTGTCCGTGAGCAGACATTATCCGCTGCTGGGGATCTCCGGGGAGTTCGACCTGGCCGTGGATTCCTCAAGGGACTATATTCAGGCCATATTGAAGCTTGCCGGTATATTCAAATCGCTGGAGATACTTGCCGACGAGATCGAGCGCACCAGGCGCCGCGTGAACGCCCTGGAATACATGTTGATCCCTTCATTGCGGGACACCATACGCTATATCACCCAGAAACTCAACGAGATCGAGCGCGGCAATCTGACCCGTCTCATGCGCGTGAAGGATATCGTGCGGGCGCATTGACAGCGGCGGATTTATAAATTATACTTGTTTCTCTGCGGGGGGATACGGTTCCCGCTCCGCAGAGGGCGGTTGGCGCGGCCCCGGCATCCAAGGTCCGGATAATAGCCGCTCAGGAAAAAGCCGGGACCGGTGCCGTATATAAGCTTCAGGGCGATTAGCTCAGTTGGTTAGAGCATCTGCTTTACACGCAGAGGGTCAGGGGTTCAAGTCCTCTATCGCCCATTTTTATTTTTCTGCCCGTTCATAACGGGAGAACCGCGCAAGCCGGCCCCGGCACAGGTGCCGGCAGGAATTCATCTCTCTGCGCGGCAAGATGTTGCGGCGATGCCCGCCTTCGCGGTTAAACAAAAGATTGCAAAAATCCGGAATTGGGGTATAATAGCAACCATTCTGTAATTTTAGGGGTCGTAGTGTAGTCTGGTTTAACACGTCGCCCTGTCACGGCGAAGATCGCGAGTTCAAATCTCGTCGACCCCGTTATTATACTGCCGAAGTAAGAGACAACGGAGAGATAGCAAGAACTATTAAGGAACCGCTCTTTCCTCCGGCGCCCGCCTTCTCCTTTTTTCCTTCTTATCGTAGAAATACAGTAAAAACCGGTCCTGCCCGGGGTCTCTCTATGATATAATACGGGGAACAGGAGGGAACAACATGGCTAGCATAGATGATTTCAAAAAGCTTGAATTCAGGATCGCCGAGATAAAAGAGGCCGTCGAGCATCCGCAGGCGGACAGGCTTTACGTGCTGAAGGTCGACGTGGGGGGCAGCGAGAAACAGATCGTCGCCGGCATACGCGCCGGTTACGGCAAGGAAGACCTGGTCGGGAAACAGGTCGTGCTGGTGAATAATCTCGAGCCCGCGGTGCTGCGCGGAGTGGAGAGCCAGGGTATGCTGCTGGCGGCTTCTGATGAACAGGGGGTATGTCTGGTGTCCCCTCTGCGCAAGGTAGCCCCGGGCAGCGTGGTGAAATGATCGGGCAGCTGCCGGGCAGCGATGTTTGCCTGAAATGCCGGGGGTGCTGCCGTTTCCGGGAGAAGAATTCCGTCTGGACCCCTCTCCTGAGCAGCGAGGAGCGGGACCGCGTTTCCATGTCCTTCCCCGGGGAGGAACTCGTTGCCGGGGGGAGACTCTCCACCGTCCCGGCCCCCGAAGAAGGCCTTCATTATTGCGCTCTTTTTTCCCCTTCCGGGAATTCCTGCCGGTTTTATTCCCGCCGCCCGCTGGAGTGCCGGCTCTATCCTTTCTTGATCAACCTCGACCCGGGCAGCGGCAGGGTTTTTCTCTGCGTGGACACCAACTGTCCGTTCGCCGCCGAGCATTACAACGACGCATCTTTCCGCGAATACGCCTCTTGTCTGGCGGATTATCTTAATTCTCCCGAGATACTGGAGCTCTTTCGCAGGGAGAGGCGGCTGCTTCAATCGTATCCGGGAAAGATGCCGGAGTTTGCCGAGATCAGGGTTTAACGATGGACCCGACCGAGCTCCTACCGGGACACAAACCGCGCCTGCAGGAATATTTGCGTCTTTCCAGCGGCTGCCGCCTGAGCGCTTACGCCGCGGAGAACATCTACATCTGGAGCGGGCTTTACCGGATCAGTTGGACGATAGTGGAGGGCTGTCTCTGCGTTTTTTTCGAGGACGGGACCGGGCGGTTCCTTTATCTCCCGCCGCTGGGGAAAGATGAGGGGGGCAGGAGGGAAGCGGCGCGCAGAAGTTTTCTTTATATGCGCGGGAAGAACGGGGACTCCGGCGGGATCTCCAGGATCGAGAACGTTCCGGGTGAAATGCTCGCCTCTTTCGGCGACGGTTATCTGTCCCGGCCGTCGATGCGCGAATATATTTGTTCCAGGGAAGAACTGGCGGAATTGCGCGGCAACGCCTTCAAACACAAGCGCGCCTGCTGTAATCATTTCGCAGTAAATCACAGGTACGAATACCGCGATTTCCGTTCGGCCGCGCGCGAGGAGATAGACGAACTTTTCGGCACCTGGGCCGGACAACGCAGGAAGAAGCATGACAGGGTGTACGAGGGGATGATCGCCGACTCCCGCCTGGCGCTGAATAAGGCGCTGCAGGCTTCCGGCGTTCTCGATTACAGGGGGGGGGCGCTTTTCGCGGAGGGGAGGCTTAAAGGGTTCACTCTCGGTTACGCCCTGGACGCCGACACCTTCTGCGTGCTTTACGAATTCACCGATCTTTCCTGCAGGGGCGCCGCGCAGTTCATTTTTCGGGAATTCTGCCGCAGCCTGAACGGATACCGGTGCATAAACGTGATGGACGATTCCGGACTGGAGAACCTGCGCAGGGTGAAGATGTCTTACCGCCCGCGCGAGATCCTGCAGGCATATTCCGTCTTCCCCGCGGGGGCATAAAATAACTATGCAACCGGCGGCTAAAGAGATAAAATGTAGGACAAAAGCGGCAGTGATCCCAACCAGTCTATTATGACAGATAAAAGTCGTATAATACCGGCAGTTATGTCGGCCGCGGGCGCGGCGTTGCTGTTTTTCGCCGCCGGCTGCGGTGACGGATCTCCCGTTTCCGAAGCGCGGAATTATGTCTACCGCTCCGATGTCTTCTATAAACGCGCGGCGGCCCTTTACCGCAGCATAAAGGGGCCGCAGGCGAGGCTGGAGCTGGGGAGTCTCTATTTCTCTCGGGGGGAATACGAGCAGGCGGCCGCGGAATTGTCCGGCCTGGATTTCCCGGAGGCTCAGCGCATGCTGGCCATGTCTTATTTCCGTTCCGGAGACTTTACCGGCGCCCTGGAAATATTCAAAAAGAATCCCGGCGGTGAGGGGGAGTATTTATATTATTACGGGCGGACCTGCGAGAAACTTAATCTGTTCGACGACGCGCTTTCCGTTTACAGGAAGATAAAGTCCGGGAGATTCCTGGCCCTTGCCTCCGAAAGGGTGGGATCCATCGCCAAGTCCGCCGAATCCGGCAAGGCCGGCGGGGAGATGCGCGCCCTGATAGCCGCGTCGGGAGGGCAGGCCGAGTACCCGGAGGCAGGAGCCCTGATCCTGTTCGCCCGTGAGTCGATGGAGATCACCCCGGACAACAGGGAGATCAGCGGCTGTCATTACGCGGTGAAGATATTGAACCAGCGCGGCAAAGAGGATTTCTCGGAGGCCAAGATAGAGTATGACTCCACCTACGAGAAAGTGGAGCTGGAATTCGCGCGGGTGATCAAGCCGGACGGTTCGATGGTCGAGGTCGGAGAAAGGCACCTGCGGGATGTTTCTAAATACCTGAATTTCCCGCTCTACAGCAATGCCAGGGTGCTCATTATTTCCTTCCCGGAGATAGGGGAAGGCGCGGTCATAGAATATAAATTCCGTATAGTGCGCAGCGAACTTCTGGCGGGGAAGGAATTCGTCGCTCATTATCCGGTAAAGAGCTCGGAACCGGTACTGCGCGCCGATTTCTCCCTGCGTCTTCCCGCCGGCAGGGAGGCTAAAATAAAGCTGTTGAACGAGCCGTTCAACGATTCCGGGGCCAAGCTTGCCCCCGCCGTGGAGAGGGATGAGGATTCGGTGGTCTACAGGTGGAGTTTCCGTTCCATCCCGCAGATAATCCCGGAACCGCAGATGCCGCCCTCCGCGGAGATAAATCCCTCCGTGCTGATATCCTCCTTTTCCTCCTGGCGGGAGATATACGATTGGTGGGACGCTCTTTCCCGGGACAAGACCGTAAGCGACGAAGCCGTCCGCCGCAAGGTGAAAGAGCTGCTGCGTAAATGCCGATCCGACGAGGAGAAAGCCCGGGCGGTCTATAATTATTGCGCCGGGCAGATCAGGTACGTGGCCGTGGAATACGGGCAGGCCGGCTACGAGCCGCACAATGCCGGGGACATCTTCCGCAATAAATACGGGGATTGCAAGGACCAGGCGGTGCTGCTGGTGACCATGCTGCGCGAAGCCGGTCTGAAGGCGTGGCTGGTGCTGATACCCACGCAGGATACCTATAACCTGAACCCGGATTTTCCGGCGGTCATTTTCGACCACTGCATCGCGGCGGTCGATTTGAACGGCGGGCCGGTGTTCATGGACCCCACGGCCGAGACCTGTTCTTTCGGGGACCTTCCCCCCGCGGACCAGGCGCGCAGAGTGCTGGTTTTCCGCTCTGCAGGCTGCGAGATCGCCGAGACCCCTCTTTTTCCGGCGGCGCATAATCTGCTTGTGCAGGGATTGAAGATATTTCCGCAGAAGCAATACGGGATATCGGCCTTGAGGACGGTCTCCGCCTGCGGAGTCTACGGTCAGGGCCAGAGATACTGGCTGCAGTATACCCAGCCGGATATGATCAAGCAGTCGCTTACCCAGCGGGTCCAGGAGATCGCCGTGGGCGCGGAACTTGAGAAGTACGACATCTCCGGCCTGAATAACCTGGACCTTCCGGTGGTCCTGAGTTATTCATTCCGCGGGGGGGATTATTTCATACCCGCGGGGGATCTGCGCATCCTTCCACAGATGGCCTCCGCGGACACCTCCCTGACGGCGAGGGAAAAGCGGACCTACGATATAGAATTCGATATGCTGGACCGCCGGGAGAGCGCGCAGGAGATCGTCCTGCCCGCCGGCTGGAAGGTCAGATACCTGCCCGGGAGTTTCAGCGAGGACAGCCCGTGGGTGAGGGTGGACGTTGAATATTCCGTCAAGGGGGACAGCCTTTTCTTCCGGCAGAAGACGGAGCTCAAACGCCGAAGGATACCGGCCGCCGAATACGGGGATTTCCGGGAATTCTGCCGGCGGCTGGCGTTGAGGACTAAAGAGCGCGTGGTGCTCGAAGAGGACAGAAGATGACTCAGCAGCAGAAGAGCCAGGCCGATCAGGAACGCAGGCAATATATACGTCTTGATTCCGTGCTGCCGGTGCAGTTCCGCGTTTTCGGCAGGGACAAGAAGGAATATTCTGCGGATTGGCTGCAGGGATTTACCAGCGACATCAGCAAGGGCGGCATTTGTCTTGCCGTCAACAATCCTTCCCGCCAGCTGCTGGAATTCGTCTCGGACCCCCAGGCGGAACTGGAGCTGGTCATAGAGATCCCACTGATAAAGACTCCGGTCACCGCCAGCGGCCGGGTCGCCTGGGTCAAGGAAGTCCCCGGCCAGGGACGCAAATGCCTGCTGGGGCTCATATACGAGAAGATCGACGAGGGGCAGAACGACCGTATCATGCGGTACGCCATAACGAAAAAGGTCATTTTCCCCTCTTCGGTGGCGGCGATTGTTCTCCTCGGTCTGTTCCTGGGCGTCAACAGCTATATGAACATGAGGCTGTTGAAGGGGAATAAGATGCTGGTCAAACAGCTGGTCACCATCCTGCAGGAATCGGTGATGGCCAAACAGAAGATAAGCGATATAAGCAAGGAAAAACAGGACCTGCAGCTCAAGATGCAGGCCCTGCAGGTGCGCATGGATTCTCTGGAAGAGGAACGCCGGAAAGAGAGCGAGGAGAAACGCAAGGCGGAGAAACTTACCGCGGCGCTCAACGACCTGACAAAAGAGAAAAATGAGCTGCAGGCGCAGTTGATAATCCTTCAGCATAAAGAAAGCAAGGTCACGGAGGAACTGCTGCAGCTGGACAAGCAGCGGACCGAGGTGGAGAAGGCCAATTTCGACAAGATATATCACTGGCTGACGGTCCATCAGAATCCGAGGACCGGGCTGGTGATGAGTTTCGAAGGCGACGATTCCCTGAAGGACTGGGCCTTCATCTACGACCAGTCGCTGGCCATGCAGGCTTATTTATTGTTCTCCGACACGGAGAGGGCCAAGAGCATGCTTGATTTCTTCTCCAGGAAAGCCAGGCGCGGGGACGGGCTCTTCTACAACGCCTATTACGCCGACGACGGCTCGCCGGCGGAATACGTGGTCCACTGCGGGCCGAACATCTGGCTCGGTATAGCGGCGCTTCATTACACCGACAGGACGGGAGACAGATCGTACCTGCCCCTGGCCGAGGAGATATATGCCGGCGTGATGAAAATGCAGGGCGCCGACGGCGGGCTGCGCGGCGGACCGGGGGTGGAATGGTTCTCCACCGAGCATAACCTGGACGCCTATTCTTTCTGCAACATGCTCTATAAAATTACGGGGGACGCCAAGTATCTCGTCGGCAGGGACAAGATCCTGAACTGGCTGGTGGTCAACACTTATAACCGCGGCGATATCCCGATAAACCGGGGCAAGGGGGATTCCACGATAGCCACCGATACCTACGCCTGGGCGATCGCAGCCGTGGGCCCGTCCCAGCTGGAGGCCGTGGGGATGAATCCCGACAAGATCATGGAATTCGCCGAAGAGCATTGCGCGGTGGAGGCGGAATACGTAAAGCAGGATAACCGGACGGTCATGATCAAAGGGTTCGATTTCTCCGCAGCGGAGCACCTCGCCCGCGGCGGGGTGGTATCTTCCGAGTGGACCGCCCAGATGATACTGGCATTCCGTATCATGGCCGATTTCTACGGCGCCAAGGGCGTGGATTCGAAAGTCCAGATGTACGAGGCGAAAGCGGACGAGTATTTGAACGGGCTGGTCAATCTTATCGTCACCAGCCCTTCTCCCTCCGGCCAGGGGCAGAGCTGCCTGCCTTATGCCACCCAAGACTGCGTGGACACCGGCCACGGCTGGACATCCCCTAAGGGCAAGTGCACAGGTTCGGTCTCCGGCACCGCATACACTCTTTTCGCCTATTACCGTTACAACCCGCTGGAAATAAAATAAGCACCGTCATGAGAAGACGTCTCAATACCGTTTACCGCAGGCTTTTCGCCTGTTTCGGCAGCCAGCACTGGTGGCCTGCGAAGACGCCGCTGGAAGTAGCCGTCGGCGCCGTGTTGACGCAGAATACCAGCTGGCGCAACGTGGAGAGGGCGATCTCCAATCTGCGGAAGGCAAGGGCGCTTTCTTTCAGGGCCTTGCGCGGTCTGCCGCGGGAGCGGCTTTCGGCCTTGATACGGCCGGCAGGATATTATAATATAAAGGCCGCCCGGCTGGCCTGTCTGGTGGAGTTTTTCGACAGGGAATACGGCGGCGATCTGGGCAGGGCGGGAAATACCGCTACCGGGGAACTGCGCGAGCGGCTGCTTGCCGTTAAAGGGATCGGCCCGGAAACAGCCGATTCAATACTTCTTTACGCTTTCAACAGGCCGGTGTTCGTGGTGGACGCCTATACACGCAGGTTCGCTTTGAGGCACGGCTTCCTGTCCGGCGATGAGGACTATACGGCGGTGCAAAAATTGTTTATGCATAATCTGAAATGTGATGTAAAATTATTCAATGAATATCACGCCTTGATCGTGCGTTTGAACAAGGATTTCTGCCGCAAAAACGACCCTTTATGCGGCAATTGCCCTTTAAAAGAGGTGTGAGCGGCGGAGAGCCGCAGCAAAATGCCTATATATGAATATAATTGCCGGGATTGCGGCAGGCGTTCCGAGTGCTTCCTGCGCAGTCCCGGGGAAGAACCGGTATGCCAGTGGTGCGGCGGCCGTGACCTGGAGCGGCTCGTTTCGCGTTTCGCCTTCAAGTCCGGTCCTTCGTCGGAAGGCCGTTCGTCCGGAGGTTGCAGCGGATGTTCCGGCGGAAATTGTTCAACGTGCGGGCATTAAGCCCCTCCGCACTATCGCAGGGATGATAAAACGGGGAATGAACTACAGAGGCAAGAGATGATCAAAAAAAGCAGGCTGGTTTCCCTGTTGAGAAAGCTTATCTCCATAAATTCGGAGAATCCCGGCGGGAATGAATTCCGTATAGCCAGATTTGCCGGCGACTATCTTGCCAGGCTGGGGCTTAAGATACAGATATATGAGTTCAAAGAGAAACGCTCCAACCTGATCGCCCTCCTGGAAGGGAAAGACCGCAGGCGCTCCCTGCTGCTGACGCCGCATCTTGATACCGTTCCGCGCGGCGGAAGCTGGACAAAGAAACCGTTCGCGGGCACCATAAGCAACGGCAGGCTTTACGGCCTGGGAGCGACGGACAGGAAAGGCGACCTCTCCGCGGCGATGGAGGCGATCACCAGTATTGTCGAGAGCGGCAGGAAACTCGATTACAATCTCATTCTGGCCGCCACGGCGGACGAAGAGACCGGGTCTCATTACGGCATCATACCCCTGCTGGAGAAACGTATTCTCAACCCTGACGCCGCCGTGGTCCTGGATTCGGACGATTTCAGCATCGTGGTGGCGCAGAAAGGGCTGATACATCTTACTGTGAGCATCCGGGGCAAGAGGGCCCACGGCGCTTATCCCTGGCTTGGCGACAGCGCCATAGACAGGGCGGCGGCGGTCATAAACGATATCAGGAGGCACCGTTTTCCGTCCCGGCCGCACGAATACCTGCGCCCGCCGACGGTCAACGTGGGGACGATCCGCGGCGGTGACAAGGTCAACGTGGTGGCCGACCGGTGCGACTTCGAACTGGACATAAGGTTTTTGCCGGGGACCACGGCAGCCGGCATACTCTCGGAGCTCAAAAGCATATTGAAAAAGAACGCCGGCCGGCGTTATAAAATAGCCGTGCAGAGCCTGCAGCAGCCGTACAGCATCGGACTGGAGCATCCGCTGGTGGAGCATCTTCGGGCCGCGATGCGCATCCGCCGGGTAAGGCCGAATATCAGCGGATCGGAGGGGGCTACGGTCATCACCTTCTTCCAGGAACGGGGTATCCCGGCGGTCGCCACCGGATTCGGCTGCGAAGGATGCAACCACATCAGCGACGAGTACGTCAAAATAGATAATCTTTACAAGGGAGCCGGGATACTGGAAACATTCCTGAGGAACTACAGTTTTTCTTCTGCGAAAGACCTACGATAAGGAGCAATTCATGAAGAACGAAGGCATAAAAATATACAGGAAGCCCCGGTTAAAGAACCCATTTCTGATACTTGCGTGGCCGGGGATGGGGGAGGTGGCGTTCAAGTCGGCATCTTATCTCATCGAGAAGCTGCGCGCGGAACCGCTGGCTTCGATAGACCCGGGCAAATCTTTTTATCTTACCGGATGCAGCGTCCAGGACGGCATCGTGTCATTGCCCGATCTGCCGGAGAGCAATTTCTACGTCTGGAAGAACAGGGCCGGACAGAACGATATCGTGATCTTTCTGGGGAGCGCCCAGCCCGATCTCGCGGGTGCGGAGGAATACGCCGGGAAGATAATACAGGTGGCCGGGCAGCTGAAGATAAAGACCGTCGTTAACCTGGCGGCGATCCCCCAGCCGATAGAGCACACGCAGCCTCCGGCGGTATGGTTCAGCGGCACTTCCGCTGCGGTGAACGCGGAACTGAAGAAATACAGCCTTAACCGGCTGAATGAAGGCCAGATCAGCGGGATGAACGGGCTGTTTCTCGGCATAGCCAAACGCGCCGGTTTCGAAGGTTTTTGCCTGCTGGGGGAGATCCCGTTGTATACGATCCAGATAGAGAATCCGCGCGCCTCTTACGCCGTCCTGGAGGCCCTTTGCCGCATACTCAAGCTCGATATAGATCTTAACCCTTTGCTGGAACAGGCCCAGAGCATGGAAAGCGAGATAAACAAACTGATGGATTTTCTCAAATCGGGACCGCAGTCCAGCCCGATAGGGGAGGACGAGATAGAGAGGATAAAGAAAAGCCTCGGGCAGCTTACCCGGCTGCCTTCCTCGGTCAAAGAGAAGATAGAAAGGCTCTTTTCCCAGGTCAAGAGCGACATAAGCAAGGCGGCGGAATTGAAGCTGGAACTGGACAAGTGGAACGTTTATAAGGAATACGAAGACCGTTTCCTGGACCTGTTCAAGAAGAATGAGCAAAGCAACTAAAGACCGCGGGTTCCAGCCGCGTTTTTACCGGGACTGGATGAGGACGGAAGGTCTGCATTCCGGGCGGGTGGCCGTGTGCGAGACGGATTTGCAGATAATCACCGATCTGCCGTTTGATTATGCTTATTGCCGCGCGGAGGTGGAGGCCTTACGCGGCGATATCCGCGCCTATATAGAGAAGGACGATCGTTTTCTGAAGAGCCTGGAGCCGTTGAAGGTCCCTTCTTCGGCTGCGCCGCTGGTGAGACGCATGGCATCCGCCGGCAGGAAAGCCGGGGTCGGTCCGATGGCCGCGGTAGCCGGGGCCGTCGCCGAAGCCGTCGGCCGCCGTCTGCTGGATAAGGGGTGTCTGGAGGTGATCGTTGAGAACGGCGGGGACGTCTTCCTCGCGGGAAAGACCGCCAAACGCGTGGGGATATTCGCCGGAAACGACCTCCCCTGCTGGCGGGACCTGACGATCAGTATCCCTCCGGAGGATATGCCTTCGGGCGTATGCACGTCTTCCGGCATTTTCGGGCATTCTTTCAGTTTCGGCCGCGCCGACAGCGTGGTCATTATGTCTCCGGACGCCGCCCTGGCCGACGCGGCGGCCACCGCGGTCTGCAACCGCGTTTCCGCGGCGGAAGACATGCGGGAAGCTCTCTCTTTCGGGCGTTCGATCCGGGGGGTGTCCGGGATAGTCATTATCGTCGGCAATAAACTCGCTAGCTGGGGTAAGGTAGAATTCGTTTCCCGATAACCTTGTGGTCATGCCGACGCGCAATCTTTTATATGTCATAACCAAACTGGAACTGGGCGGGGCCCAGACCCAGTTGCTGTGTCTGGCCGGAGGGATAGACAAGCTGGAATTCAGTCCGCGGCTGGCCGCTTCTCCGGGAATTCTCAGCGGCGCTTTTTCTTCCCTTGAAGGGGTGATCCCGGAAAAGGTCCGGTTCCTTGTCAGGCCGGTGCATCCGTTGAAAGACCTCTGCGCGGTTTTCGAGCTGGCGTATTTGATGCGCCGGCGCGGGATCCAGATTGTCCATACCCACAGCTCGAAGGCGGGTATCATCGGGCGGCTGGCAGCGCGGCTGGCCGGCGTCAAGGTGATAATACATACCGTGCACGGCTGGAGTTTCAACGACCGGCAGCCGCTCCCGCTAAGGGGACTTTATGTTTTCTTTGAGCGGGTCTGCGCCGGGTTCAGCGACGCCATTATCGCGGTCTCGGAACATGACAGGCTGACCGGCCTGTCCCTCGGGATCGGCGGTCCGGACAGGTATGAATTGATCCGTTACGGCATAGATTTCAACCGTTATCCCCGGGGGGACAGGGAATATCTGCGGCGTTCTTTCGGCCTGGCGCCAGAAGATAAGGTCGTATGCATGGCGGGATGTTTCAAACCGCAGAAGGCCCCTCTTGATTTCATAAGGGCCGCCGCCTTCGTTTCCGCCCGCTGCCCTTCGTCCAGGTTCCTGCTGGCCGGCGACGGGATAATGCGTCCGGCTGTAGAACAGGCGGTGCGCGGATACGGGCTGCAGGGACGCGTTATCCTCGCAGGCTGGAGATACGACCTGCCGGAACTGCTGGCCGGGGCGGACGTTTTCGTCCTTACCTCTCTCTGGGAAGGGCTGCCGGTGTCTGCGCTCGAGGCCCTGAAAAGCGGAGTCCCCGTGATCGCCACCGACACCGGGGGCATAAAGGAAGCGGTCGTGGACGGGGTCAACGGTTATATCGTCCCGCGGAGCGACGCGCAGGCTATGAGCCGCCGTATATGCTGCCTGCTGCAGGATGAGGCGTTAAGAATGAGGATGGCGGAGAACGCGGCGCGCAGCCTGGGCAACGAGTATTCCCTGCAGGAGATGCTTCTTAACACGCAGAATCTATACAGGGAGAAATCAAGGGAGAAAACGGGAGATGTCCCAATTCCTTAGGATGTCCGTCATTGCCGTCTCGGCGTTCGTCTGCTCGCGGGTACTGACCGCTTTTTATATACGCGCCGCCGGCAGGTTCTCGCATCCTTCCTCCTCCGGGATCCCTTCCGGCGCCGGGATCGTCTTCGGGGCATGTTCCCTGGCGGCCGCGTCTATTTTCAGTCCGGGCGGCGGGAATGCCTTCTTTCTGCCGGCTGTTTTTATACTATTGTCGGGTATACTGGACGATATCTTCGAGTTCTCCGTGGCGGTCAAGATACTCGTCCAGACGGCGGCGGTGGCATTGCTGGTGCATAACGGTCTGTCTTTGGGAATACTGCCAGGCAAGGCGGACGCGGCCCTGACGTTCCTCTGGGTGCTCGGCATAACCAACGCCTTCAATTATCTGGACATCGTCGACGGACTGGCCGCTTCCCTGGGGATCATCTCTTCGCTCGCTTTCTTCATTCTTTTCGCCGCCTGCGGCGACCTTTCAAGGGCCGCCGTCTTCCTCTCTCTTTGCCTGGCGTTATCGGGTTTCTTCCTCAGCAATTATCCGCCTGCGAAAGTCTACATGGGAAATACCGGCAGTCATTTCATAGGCTTTATGCTGGCGCTCGCCCCGCTGCCGTCGGTTTGCGCTCCGGCTGCGGCGGGGGCAGGCGTTAACGTCCTGCCGGCGGCGGTCTTGATCGCCGGAGTGCCGGTTTTTGATACCGCTTTCGTGACGCTGCTGCGTTTTTGCCGGCGCCAGCCTCTTTTCAAGAAAAGCGGAGATCATCTTGCCCTGCGTCTTATCGGGCAGGGGGTCCCGTTGAACGGAATACTCAGGAAAATGACCGCGGCTTCGGCGTTTTTCTGTCTCTCCGGACTGCTGTTTTGTTATCCCCGGTTGAGGTTATTGTCCGCGGTAGTCGTGCTGCCGGCTTTGTTCATCTGCTTCCGGCTGGCCAGCGCTGCCGTGCAGAGCGGAAGATGAACGGCAGAAAACGGGTGGTGGTCATCGGGGCAGGGCTGTCCGGGTTGAGCGCCGGTATCCGTCTTAAGGAAAGGGACGCCGATTTCGTCGTTCTGGAGCAGGAGAGCGAACCGGGCGGGCTTTGCCGGTCTAGGAAAAACGGCCGGTTCATTTTTGATTGCTCGGGACACCTGCTGCATTTCCGGACCGCCGCCGGCTTCAGCATGGTGGACAGGATGCTCAAGGGCGGATTGGTGGAATTCTCCAGGGACGCCTCGGTCAGGTTGCGGGAATACGATATCCCGTATCCTTTCCAGGCCAATCTTTACGCGCTGCCGGAGAAATTGCGCCTTGAATGCGTGCGCGGCCTGCAACACCGCGGCCGGTCCGGCAGGGACCAGGATTTCGCTTCCTGGATCGCGGCAAAGTTCGGTCCCGGCATCGCGAGGCATTTTATGCTGCCGTACAACAGGAAGTTCTGGCGGTATCCTTTGAGCAGAATGACCTGCGGCTGGACGAAGTCTTTCGTTCCCGCGCCGTCCGCCGGGAGAATGCTTTCCGGCGCGCGCGGGAGGAACGGAGAATCCTTGGGATATAATGCCAGGTTCTGGTATCCGTCGGCGGGAAGGATAGATGTTCTGCCGCGCAGCATGGCGGAAACCTGCGGTAACATTCTTTACGGCCGCAGGGTCGTGCGTATAGACGCCAAGCGCCGCGTAGTGCGCACCTCGCGGGGGGAGGAGTTCTCTTATCGCAGATTGATCTCCACTATGCCGATGCCGGACCTCGGCTCCGCATGCCCCGGTATGGGCAGGGAGGAAATGTCGTGTCTCCGGCGGCTGAGGTGGAATTCGCTGCTGGTATTCAGTTTCGGACTTTCGGAGAGGCCGGCTCCTTCCAGACATTGGATTTATTTCCCGGGGAAGGAATTCGTTTTCTACCGCGTCTGCTTCCCTCACAATTTTTCTCCCTCCGCCGCTCCGGAAGGACAGGGGAGTCTTTACGCGGAAGTGTCCTTTCCCCCGGGAAAGAGACCCGGGGGGAAGCGGTTGAAGAGGGAAATACTTTCGGGTTTACGCAGGGCCGGCATCGTCTCCGGAAAGGCGCGGGTCTGCGCGGAGGACGTCCTGGAGATAAAATACGCCTATCCAGTTTACGACCGGGAATATGCCGCGTCGCGCAGGCGTATAGTCTCAAGTTTTCTTTCCGGCGGAGCGGTTTTGTGCGGGAGATACGGTAACTGGCGTTATTTTTCCATGGAGGACGCGATCCTGGACGGGATATCGGCTGCGGAAAGAGCGGTGGAGAATGCGTAGTTCATTCAGACTTATCTGGGATAACCGGGGGATATTGCGCAGCATCGCGCTTTCGCAGCTGCGCGCCAAATACGCGGGAACGGCGCTGGGCGCGGCATGGGGCGTCCTGAATCCGATCGCCGTCACCCTGGCCATAATCTTCGCCTTCTCCGCGGTGCTGAAGATAAACATGGAAAAGTTCCCGCTTTTCGTCCTCGCCGGGTTTTTCCCGTGGAATTTCTTTTCTTCTTCCGTGAGCGAAGCCTCGCGCTCCCTGCTGGAAAGAAAGGATATCATGCGGCAGCTGGATTTTCCCAGGGCGGCGGTGCCGCTGGCGTACGGACTGGCCGGATTCGCGGATTATCTCAGAGAATGGATATTCATTCTGCCGCTGTTCGCCGTATTCAACCCCAAGACGCTGTTATTTCTTCCCTGGCTGCCGGTGATCCTGTTCCTTCACCTGCTTTTTGTCTGCGGGATGTGTCTTTTAGTCGCGGCGGTCAACGTATATTGCCGCGATACGTCGCACCTGCTGAATCTGGGACTCATGTTCTGGTTCTGGATCACGCCGATATTCTATACATCGGACATGATCCCCGGCAGGTTTTACTGGATAATAGCCTTTAACCCGCTGGCGCAGTTCCTGGAGGCGTACCGGGCGGTCCTTTTCTCGGCGCACGCCCCGGCTGCGGGCGTGCTCGCCGCGTCGGCGGCGTGGTCCTGTCTCAGCGCCGCCGCCGGGATCGCGGTGTTCCGCGGGCTGGAAGGGGATATACTGAAGAGGCTGTAGACGGCGGGGAATGATAAAGGGGGATGGCGGACGAATGAGTATCGTAAAGTTCAGCGACGTCTGGGAGATGTTCAGGATAAGGTTTTCCGGAGAAGGGCGTTCCTGCTGGGAGAACTACTGGGCGCTGCGAGGGATAACTTTCTCCGTCTCAGAGGGGGAGATCCTGGGCATCATGGGGGAGAACGGATCGGGAAAGACCACGATACTCAAGCTTGCCGCCGGGATCCTCCGTCCGGACCGCGGCAGCGTGGAAGTGAAAGGAAAAGCCGCCGGTCTTCTTGAGCTCGGGGCGGGATTCCAGCCGGAACTTACCGGCAGGGAGAACGTTCTTATCTGCGCCGGCATGCACGGTTATTCCGGAGAGGCCGCCGCCAAAAAACTGGAAGAGGTGTCCGGTTTCGCCCGTATCGGAGATTTCATGAACGCCCCGGTGAAGAATTATTCGCAGGGCATGTTCGTCAGGCTCGCTTTTTCTTTCGCCGTCAGCCTGGAGCCGGACGTTCTCCTTATCGACGACAGTCTGGCCGTCGGGGACGCCGATTTCCAGAAAAGCTGTATCGAAAAGATACTGTTCCTGAAAGACTCCGGGCGCACCATAATTTTCGTCACGCACGATACGGGGCTGCTGAACAAGATCGCCACCCGCGCGCTGCTTTTGAAGAACGGCAGGATAATGGAGGATTCGCAGCCGGAGCGCGTCGGCGCCCTCTATGCACTTGTCTGCGGAAGCCGGGAAGGGAAGGCTTCCCTTGAACAGGGCAGACTTCAGATGGTGTTCAACAACGGTAGATTGTTCTTTTCCTGGAACGGACTGCAGGTGACTTCCGAGAAAGGCATTGCCGCGTATCTGCTCTGCTCCGGAGAATGGGCGTTTTCCTATTCCGGGGAATGGAAGATAACCGGCGGCGGCGGGAACAAGATAGAGGCGGAAGGGGTTTTCGCGGACAAAGGGCTGTCGTTGAAGTGGGTCGCCGAGATCCTGGATAACGGCGGCGGCGTCCAGTGGGACATATACGCGTATTCCGCCGAGGGAACGGCTCCTGTTTCCGACTGCCGGATGGAGCTTTGTTTCGACCGGGACTACAGCGAGTGGTTCACAAACGTTTCGCGGGGGAGATTGGGGGCGGTGTCCTCCGATCCGGAGACCGAACCCGTTTCCGACAGGATCCGTTACGCAGCGGTCAAACCGGAGGCGCGGGGAAAAGACCGGGACGCCGCGCTGCCGGAGGTAGTGGTGGAGCCCCGCAGAGAGAGAGACGACCTGGACGCGGTGGAGATCCTGGACGGGAAGGAGAACTTCGGCAGGATGATGCTGCGGAGCGCCCACCCCCCGTTGTCCTCGGCCCCGAAATGGCGCTCTGCGGCGGCCTGTTTCTCCGGCAGGATATTTTTCCGCGGACAGCAGTCGCCGCCGCCGGTCCCGGAGGCCGAGGACGGCAAAGACCTTGTCTCCGGGGACAGCAGGTTCCTTTTCCGTAACGGAGAGTTGTTGATAATCAGCGCGGGCGTGCCGCTTACCTTTTCCCGGCATATATGCGCGGAGTTATACGGTGACAGACGTATATACGATTCCCGGGAGGCCGTCTGGAAAATCAGGAAGACGGGGCCGGACAGGATAGTGGCCTGCGGTTCCTGGCCGGGAACGCTGTTCCGGCAGCTCTGGGAAATCCTGCTGGCCGCGGACGGAACGCTGCGCCTGAAGATATGGGCGGTATGCCGTTCCTCTTCCGTCTTCATCCGGAGCAGGCTGCAGGTCATGTGCCTGCCGGCATATTCGTCTTATTTCAGCTGTTTCGGCTCGGGAGAATTCCCTCCCAGGTTCTTCACCGAGGAGTACGACGTGCTGCAGAGATGCCTGCCATGCGGCGACCTGGGGGTCTGCGACAACGGCGGCAAACTCCCCACCTTGTCGCTTTCGTTCGAGGGAGAGGAGAATAATTTCGCGAAGGTCCTGAATTCCGACCTTTTCAACCGCAGCCGCATATTGAGAGTGGAAAAAGTTGAACCGGAGGATAAGACGCTGTTCCCTCCCGGCATGCACCGCTGTTTTTCCGTTTCCATCAGGGCTTTCCCCCCGGGAACAGACCTTTCTTCGGGGGCGGAATTACATTCAGGCAAAGCCGGACTGTATTTTTCCGGCGGAAGATTCGCGCTTCTATACGAAGGTATGCCCCTGAGCGGAGACCTGGGGTTGTACGTTTCTTTCCGTTCCGGCGGGCGGTGGCATGATTCCGTTTCCAAGGCGGTATGGGAAATGGAGTATTGTAAAGATGGGAAGCTGGCCTGTTCCGCGCAATGGCGGCATCTGCCGGTAAAACAGGCGTGGAGCATCGAAGCAAAAGGGAAGGGGAGGTTCGGCATACGTGTGGTCTTGATCGTTAGCGGGGACATCGTGCTGGAAAGACAGCAGTTCAACCTGGCGCTCCGCGAGGCTTACAGCCTTTGGTCTCATCGTTCCGGCGGCGGCGGATTCGCTGCGTTCCTGCGGGATACCGGCGATGACTGGCAAACGGTGGCGACGGTGCCTCCCGGCGCGCAGCCGCTAAGCGCCTCCGGCAGGGAGAACGGCGTGCCGGACGTGGAGCTGTCCGTAGATGAAATAAAGGAAGGCTGGAAACTGGAAGCGGTCAATTCCGATCTCTGCTACCGTTCAAGGGTCCTGCGGTTGAGCAATTCCGGCAAGACCGCGCTTTCCCCCGGGGAAACCGTGTTTTTTTCCGGAACACTGACGGTGGAATGACAATATCGGGCAGAACTTCGGAAAACGGCGGTGTCCGCGCAGCGGTAAAGCCGGCAAAAGTATTTTCCGCCTCAAGCGGGCGGGCCGTCTGTATCGCGCTTTTTTTGTCCCTCTGCTGCTGCGGATACGTGTTCCGGTCGGCGGAATCACCGGCGAAGGCGTTTTACTCCGCACAGTGGCGGATATTGACGGATTCCGGCTGGGCCGCGGCTTCCGGCGGTCAGGCCGAACTGTACAGCGGGACGAAAAGTTTTCCGGTAAAGCTGCGCTATTTATTGAAGAAAACAGATCTTTGGCAATGGCCGGAAATAACGTTCTCTCTGGATCTCCCGGAGGCGGCGGATCTAAGCGGTTTCTCATGGCTCAAGGTCCGCCTGAGGGGTCCGGCAAAAGAAGAGATGTACATCGTCGTGACGGTCGAGGATAAGAACACCGGGGCGTTGAAGCCGTGCATATGCCGGATCCGCACGGCCGGTTATCCTATAGATTACAAACTGCCTTTTTCCGCGTTTGTTGTCGCTCCGGACTGGACGGTGCGCAATCCCGGGTATTCCAAGGGCATTGAATGGGGAAGAACGCGTTCGATAGGAGTGCATAAAAAGGGGGCGGACGGCGGCAGCGGCAGCCTTTTATGGGAGCGCCTGGCTTTTTACGGCGGAGATTGTCCTTCGCCTTACGATATAGAAAAAGACAGGAGTTCGCTTCCGCGGCGCTCTTTGATTTCACTGGAACAGCGCGGGAAAAAAGACGCTTACCCCGGCCGCGTGGAGATATTTCCCGGCAAAGGGAACAGCAGAACAGTGGGCAGGTATTTATACGGAGTGAACCTGGCCAGCTGGCTGGATCTTCCGGACGAGGAACAGGTCAGGCTTTTGAGACCGTCGTTACTGCGCCTGGGAGGCCCTTTCCTTGACCGTTATTCCTGGCGCAGCGGCAGTTATACTTTCCCCGGATCCGAGTTCCCGGTACGGATGTTCGGGCTGGACAGGTTCGTGCGGTTCTGCCGTTCCGTGGGGAGCGAACCGTTGATCCAGGTAAATGCCCTGGGGTTAAGCGGCGAAGCCGGGGACGGCAGCGATGCGGATAAAGAGGCCGCGGAGATGGTGCGGTATTTGAACGGCGGACCGGGCCGCGGCGTACAGTTCTTCGAGATAGGGAACGAGCCGTTCATCTGGCACCTGACGCACCGCGACCTGCATCCGCGGCCCTGCTCCGCGGAGGAATATACTCTCCGTTTCGGGAAGATAGCCGGGGCCATGCGCCGCGCCCAGCGTGGATTGCGAAACGGACGGGACATCAGGATATTCGCCCCGGCGATCTCCACATCCTGGCAGGGATGGCGTGATTGTCTGGGCGGAGAGAAGAGCGCCGTGGAGAAATTCCTTGCCGGCTGCGCTTCTCTGAAGGACGGAACCGACGGCAGGCCTTTGCTGGACGTTTTGAGCTTCCATCTGTTCGATTGCTTTTCCTCCGCAGGGAACCCGGATGTGCAGCACGGTAATGCGGCCCTGCTTGACGCTACCGCCGTATGGTGGAAAGAAGATTACGTCAACAGCTACGACAAGGCGTTTGCCGCAGGGGACAGGCCGGCGGTATTGCCGCGTTTCAGGAAATGGATGTCCGGCTGCAGGCCGGGGCTCGAGCTGGCGGTGACGGAGTTCAATATCGAATCCGAATCAATGGTAAATTACGATATGATCTGGAAGGTGCTGTATTTAAGCGACCTCTACGGCATTCTCGCGGAGGAAGGCGTCGATTACGCCGCGCAATTCTGTCTGAACTCGTCCGACCAGAACATAGCGATGCTGGACGATACCGGGAAAAAGACAGCCCTGTATCATCCGTTCCGGATGTATTCCAATTATTTTTCCGGGGTGTTGCTGGATAAGAAAGTCATCCCTTCGGACTGGGTGAGCGTATATGCTTCCCGCCCGGGCCGGGATTATACGATCATGGCGGTCAACAAGGCAAACGAGGCCCGGGATACGGAGTTCCTGGTCGGAAAAGATGACGGGAGCCGCATAGTATTTCACCGCAGGCTGCCCGCTTTGAGCTTAAGCTGCATCAGGTTGAAAGGCCCCGCTTACAAGGAAGCGGAAGTATGGGAATATGGCAGAGAACAGATCAATTGACATATCGGTGGTGATCCCCACCTATAACCGTAAACACCTGCTGGCGGATTGTCTTGATTCGCTGCTGCGCCAGGGACTGCCTGGAAGGGCCTTCGAAATAATCGTGGTGGATGACGGTTCCTCGGACGGCACGGATGTTCTCGCCGGAGAAGCCGGCAGGAGAGAGGGCAATGTCCGGTATATAAGGCAGGAGCGCCGCGGTCCGGCCGCGGCCAGGAATAACGGAGCAGCGCATTGCGGCGGCAGGATAGTCGCCTTCATAGACGACGATTGCCGCGCCTGCCCGGGCTGGCTTCAGGGTATGCTGGATGCCCACCGGCTGCATCCTGATGCGGCGGCCGTGGGCGGATATACTCTGCCGGATCCGGAAGGCGACGCCGCGCAGGAAGTAAGCCAGTTCCTGAGCAACAGCAGCATCGAGATCGACTGCGGCGGAGGCCGGGAGCCGATATTCTTCCCTACCTGCAACGTCTCCCTGAAGAAAGACGTCCTCTCGCGCTGCAAGTTCGATCCTTCTTTCCCTTTCCCCGCCGGAGAAGACCTGGAATTCTTCTGGAGGCTGCATAAGCAGGGGGCGGGACTGGTTTTCGATCCGGAGATCAGGGTTACTCACCGCCGCCTCCCGGGCACGGCGGCCTTCTGCAGGCAGGCGTATCTTTACGGCAGGGGCAATCTGTTGGTGCAGCGCATTCACCGCGACCACGTGCTGCTTAAGGAGTTGAAGACCGGACGGTTCGGCTTCTGGGCCGGCACACTGGTCAACATTGCCGGGATACCCCGGTTCGCTTACTGTCTCTACAGGCTCTTCATGCGTTCCAGAGGGAGATCTTACGGACTGTTGAAAAAAGCCGGCGTGTTCTTTTATTTCTGCCTGCATAAGACGGCGTACATCCTCGGCAATATGGCGGAATTCCGCAGCCGGCGCAGACTTCCTTTCACCGCTCCGCAGCTTTTAATACTGGACGTCACGCATAAATGCAATCTGCATTGCCGTATCTGCGATATCTGGAAGAACGCGGGACGGGAAAAAGACATCCCCGGAAGGTACGTCAGGAAGCTGCTGAAAGAAGCGGCGTCGCTGGGCATAAAAGAGGTGACCTTTTCCGGCGGGGAAGCCATGCTGCGCAGCGACATCCTGGATCTTCTGGCATATGCCCGGGGCCAGGGGCTTAAAGGAGTAGGGCTGCTTTCCAACGGGATCGCCGTGCGGAAGAACCTCGGGAAGATAGAGCCGTTCCTGCGCGACGGGACGGCGGTCCCTGTCCTGTCCCTGGATTCCCTGCGCCCGGAACTGCATAATTACGTGAGGGCCGACGGGCGGGCCTGGGAGAATTCGATCGAAACGCTCAAGTCCCTGGGCGCTTTAAGGAAACAGGCCCCGGAGGTTAAGTTCAGCCTGATCAGCATCGTTTTCGAGCGTAACCTTGAGGAGCTCGAAGACCTCTATGTTTTCGCGCGCGAACTGGGCGCGTGTAATATCCAGTACCAGCCGCTGCTGGCAAATAATTTGAGGATGTCGGAGAGAAAGAACGCGGAGTTATGGGTGAAACCGGGGAGTTTCGACAGGCTGGAAAGCGCGGTCGAGAGACTCGCCGCGCGCGGGCGCTCGGACGGCGGGTTCCTGCGGAATTCCGGGGAAAATCTCAGGCTGTTCAGAAAATATTTTGCCGGTGAGCTGGTCCCCGGCGATTGCGCGTGTTCTTCCGCCGGCAGGACCGTTCTTATCGCCAACGACGGGCATTGCCGGACCTGTTTTTCCGCTTACGGGGATATCCGCCGGCAGAGCCTTGAGGATATCCTTGCCGGGCCGCGGATCATCGAGGCCAGGGGGAGCGTGCGTAAATGCCCCTGGCCGTGCCTGCTGCCCTGTTTTTGCGATTGAACGCGCCGGAAAGTTGACAAACTCCGACGGCAGCGGATAATATTATAGGGAACTTATCATGAGAATAGCTTTGGTCATGCCGCCGCTTTACGGCGTGGATATGCCCCCTTTAGGTATCGCTTACGTGGCGGGGCGCCTGATGCGGGACGGGCATGAAGTCCGCGTGTTCTGCCTGAACTCCGAGCTTTTTCATCATAACCCGGATAAGCGGTATCTCTGGGACTGGGACAGTTCCGACGAATGGCGGTCTCTGGAAAGGGTGGGCGCGCATTTCGATCTCCCGGCGCTTTTGCGGGAATGGACCGGCAGGATATCAGCTTTTGCCCCGGGGATGGTGGGATTCAGCGTGAACAGTCATTCTTTGCCGCTTGCCGGGGCGCTCGCGGGGAGTATCCGCGCGGCCGTGAAAGGCGTCCCTTTGATCTTCGGCGGGCCGATGTGTTCCGAAAGCGATATCTCAAAGGAGACGCGTCCCTGCGCCGACATATACGTGCGGGGAGAAGGGGAAGAGACGGTTTCGGCGATCGCGGCGGCCGCCGGGTCGGGGGCCGACCTGCGGGCCCTGACCCTGCCGGGAACGGTGGTAGACACCGGTTCCGGGCTGCGCGACAACGGGCCGGCCGTAAGGATAGGCGATATAGATTCCATCCCGATCCCGGCGCTGGAGTTATTCGACCTGGAAAGGTATACCAATAAAGAAGAGATACCGATACTTTTTTCCCGGGGCTGCGACTTTTCCTGCAGGTTTTGCACCGATAAGCCTATGTGGGGGAACTACCGGGTGAGGACCCCCGAAAGCATCTTCGCGGAGATGAAAAAGCGTTATGCCTCCTGCGGCAGAAAAAAGTTCAAGTGCAACGATCTGATGGTCAACGGCTCCCCCGCAGCGCTCGACAGGCTGAGTTCGATGATAGCTTCCTCGGGCAGCGGTTTTTCCTGGGGTGGTATGGCCAGGGCATCCGAGAAGATGACGGCACGGCAGGCCGCCGGATGGAAGGCCGGCGGGTGCGGGTATCTTACTTACGGCGTGGAGAGCGGGTCCCAGGCGGTATTGTCGGACATGGGCAAGCCTTCGAGGAGGGCCCTGTCCGTTTCCTTCTCGGCGGCGCACAAGGCGGGGATCAAGGTCAATACCCTCTGGATGGTAGGCTATCCCAGCGAGAGATGGCGGGATTTCTTCCGGACCATGTCTTTCCTGCTGCTCCAGCGCGGCAATATCGACGAATTCGTCAGCGTGAGCTGTTGTTATATCCCGAGACTTTCCTGGCTGGGGAGGCACAGCCGGGAACTGGGAATAGATTATGATCCCGGCGGCAACTGGTATAACAGGAAAGGGAATAACGCGGGGTTGCGCCGCCTGCGCAGAAAGCTCCTGCTTATTTACGCCCGTTTGATCGGGATCTACAGAGGGGGGATATCTTAGGAGAAAAGATGCGCAAATTCACGGGTTTTCTACGGCTTGCCGGATTCTGGGCGTCCAGGCGGGTAAATTATCCGTTTATCTGCCCGGAGACGGTGCAGTTTTCTTTGACTTCGCGCTGCAACCTGCGCTGCAAAATGTGCAGTATCGCCGGGCGGCAGCCGGAGGAGGAGGAACTTTCCACTTCCTGTATAAAAGGGCTGATAGACCAGGCGGCGGCATGGGGTGTAAAAGAAGTCCTGTTCACGGGAGGAGAGCCTTTCCTGCGGAACGACATCTACGAGCTGTGCTCTCACGCCGGAAGGAACAGGATGAGAAGCATCATAACTACCAACGGGACTCTTCTCGACCGGGATTCCTGCCGCAGGCTCGCCGAATGCGGAGCCGGGCACGTTCACTTCTCCCTGGACGGGTTGGAAAGGACGCACGATCTTCTCCGCGGCAAAGGAACGTTCGCGTCAGCGGTCAGGGCGTTCGGGATGCTGAACGAGGAGAGGGCCCGCGGCGCGGGTTTTTCCCTCGGCGCGGCCTTCACGGTAATGGATATCAACGCGGGGGAACTTTGCGATTTTGTCCGCCTCTGCGCGGAACTGGGGATGGACGTGGTCAATTTTCAGCCGTTCACTACCGATAACGGGGATTTCAGCGCCGATGATCACGGCCTGCGTTTCTGGCCGGGGCCGGAGAAAATAGCGCTGTTGAGGGAGCAGATCAAGGAGCTTGAGAGGACGAAACCGGATAGGCCGACGATTTTTCAGGAGCCGTCCCTGCGTCTTCTCCCCGCGTATTACGCCGGCACCCTCGGCCCGCGCGACTGGACCTGCTTCGGGGGGTTCAAGACGGCATTCGTCTGCTATTCAAAAAGGGAGCCGCTGCTTTATACCTGCCACGGTATTTGCGGCGGCCTGGATAAAATGAAAATGCCGGAAGCATGGAAATCTTCCGAGGCATACCGCCTGCGTCTGCATTCCCGTTCCTGTCCCAAGCCCTGTCTGCAGAGCTGCTATTCTCTCTCTGCCGCCTCCAGCCTGGGGGCGGTACTGAAGAAATGCCTGAAAGGGAGCTGCGCATGAACAAAATCGGATATTCCGTTCTTTTCGAAGAGTTGTTCGGTTTCTACGCGGGCAGGGAAATAGGCGTTCCCCTGGTGCCGCCGGAACACGTCTATTTCTCTTTGACCAACCGCTGCAACCTGAAATGCAGGATGTGTTCCGTCTCCGGCGGCGGGGACTGCGAGATGGGGACCGGAGAAGTCTGCGCGATAATCAGGCAGGTTAAGGATCTGGGGGTGCGCCATCTTATATTGTCGGGGGGCGAAGCCCTGCTGCGCCGGGACCTTAAGGAAATAGTGTCTTTCTCCGTCTCGTGCGGCATAGAGATGGTGGACGTCATCACGAACGGCACTCTCCTGAATGAAGAGACGGCCGATTTCTTCGTTAAAGAGGGGTTGAACCATTTGACGGTCTCCCTGGACGGGCTGAGAAAGAACAACGATCATATACGCGGCGAAGGGGTGTTCGACAGGGTGGAGGCGGCCATGGACATTCTCAACCGCGTTAAAAAGACCCGCGGCAGGCGTAACCCGACCCTGGGGATCAATTTCACGGTAATGGACAGGAATGTGGAGGATATGCTTCCCATGCTCGATTTTGCCCGCGGCAAGGAGTGCAATATCGTGGTCTTCCAGCCGGTGCTGTTCGATAACGTCAAAATGCACGTGAAGCAAAAGAGTCCCCTGTGGCCGTGCGGGGATAAATTGCGTCTGCTGGAGGGGAACCTCAAGAGGCTGCAGGAGTTGAAAAGAGATCCGGGGCATTCCCCCATGATCTATACCTCCGGGCAGGTTTTGTCTTCCATGCCGGCGTACTTTCGCGGCAGGATGCCGGCGGGCAGGATCGGCTGTTACGAGGGGATAAAAAGGATGGTTATAACCTCCGGCGGACAGGTCTGGAGCTGTCTTGGCGTATACGGCGACGCGCGCAGGGAAAAGCTGGCGGATATCTGGGTTTCCGCGCCGGCGCGCCGCGTCAGAAAAAAGGCCAGGCGCTGCCGCAGGCATTGCCTGCAGGATTGCGTGTATTTCCCCTCCTCGGTGGCGGAAGAGGCCCTTAAAGTGGTCGCCGGCGCGCCGGATGAAGAAAAAGGACTGGCCGCATCCTCTCTGGAAGCGGTCCTGGAGAAGACGGGAACCGCGCTTGCCGCGGCCGACGCCGGATTCCTCGGAAAAATACGCGGCAGGAACGCGCTCGGTTCGCTGAAAGCGGAGATCAGGTCTGCCGGGGTGATGCGTGAGAGCGCCGGCGGGAGAGAGGACCGGGTATGCAGATAGAAGGTAATTGCGTAAAAGAATTCAAACGGGATCTCGCTTATCATTTCTCCGAGGAACTGAACCATCCTTTCTCCAGGCCGAAATGGGTCTATATAAGTTTAAGCCATAAATGCACATATTCCTGTAAAATGTGCGGAGTGGTGAATATTCTTAAGGGGTACGAACTGCCCGGGGAGACGGTTATGCGGGCGCTTGACGAGATAGCGTCCTGGGAATGGGGCAGCACGGTCGTCCTGACCGGCGGCGAGCCGTTCCTGCGCCGGGACATCTTTGATATCATCAACCGCGCCGTTTCGGCCGGGGTGCACACGGAGGCGGTTTCCAACGGCTCCCTTATAGACGAAAATATGGCTGGGCGCATCGTCTCCAGCGGTTTAAAGAACATAGCGGTCTCGCTGGACGGGGCGCTTCCCGGGACACACGATTATTTCCGCGGCAAAGGCGCTTTCGATTCCGCTTTGCGCGCGGTAAGGAACCTGGCCGCGGCAAAAAAGAAGCTGGGACGCGGTCCGCAGATATCTGTCTGGAGCACGATCATGAAAGAGAATATCCCGGAGTTGTCCCGCATGCCGGCCCTGGCCGTTTCCGCCGGGGCGGAATGTTTCGTAATGCATCCGGTGATCGTTGCGCAGGACGATATGCAGAACACTTCCGGCAGCGCGCCGTTCTGGCCGGGAGAAAAGGAGATAGATATCCTGCGCGGACAGATAAGGGCGCTCGCCGCTCCTGAAGGCGGCTGCGGGATCACGGCCTTCCTGCACGACCCCTTTCTCTGGACGGAATATTTCTCCGGGCGGTTGACCAGACGGCATTGGAAGTGTAATCCTTTCGTTTTCATCAATATCGGTCCGGACGGGGAGATCAGGAGCTGCGGGGAGTCTTTCGGCAATATAAAGGATGCCGGTATAACGGCCGCGCTTTTCACCAGGGAGGCGTCGGCGGCCCGGGAAAAGATGAAACAATGCCGCAAACCCTGCCTGCAGACGTGCTGGGCACATCCCGACGCCGACACCATCTCCGGGCTTACGGCAAAAATGATCGGGGCCTCCCGTAACGTCCCCGGGCGCGCGGCATTGCTGCGCGAGTGCCTCGCGGAATTAAAAGAATACAAAAATATCCTGAAGGAAGCGTCCGCAGCCCGCAAAGGCCGCGCAAAAGGAGAAAAATGTTCAAACTGAAAGAGATTATATTTTCTGTGACCGCCAGATGCAATTTGAAGTGCATAATGTGCGACATCCCTGCTTCCCGCGGCGTGGAATTGCCCACGGGCGTCCTTTTCTCGGCCCTGGAAGATGCCGCGGCATTGGGCGCTTCTACCGCGGTATTCAGCGGGGGGGAACCGCTTTTGCGCCGGGATATTTTCGAACTGGCGGAGTTCTCCAGGAAGCTGGGACTGAACGCCTGCCTTACCTCTAACGGCTGCCTTATCGATGAAGAGGCCGCCGGAAGGATCGCGGACAGCGGTGTTAACGTGGTGAACGTTTCACTGGAAGGCGACAGACAGGTGCACGAGAGATTGCGCGGCGCCGGGACTTATGACAAGGCATTGCTGGCGCTGCGGCTGCTGCGGGCCAGGGGCGTGGAAACCACCATCGCCTCCACGGTCTCAAGATATAATTATTCCTCCCTGGAGCATATAGTGGAGCTGGCCGGGGAAACAGGGGCCACCACGCTCAAGTTCCAGCCCTTCAGCCGCATATTCGTCTCCCCGGGCAGGAACTGCAGCGAGTTCCTTCTCGGGGAGGTTGAAGCCGGTATCGCTATGGACATCCTGCGTAACATACATAAGCTTTGCGGACAGCGCGGGATATCGGTCAATCCTTTACCGTATCTGGAACGTATCCCCGCCTATCTGTCCAGGGGGATCGGCGGCAGCGCGGCCAGCTGCAGGGCGCTTTTTTCTTCCTGCCCGGTGGACTCCTCCGGAAAGGTCTTTCCCTGCTGGGTGTTGTCCGGCAAGGACATGCTGATAGGCGATATCTCGCGCACCCCTTTAAGGGAAATATGGGGTAATCCCAGGCACCGCGATATCATAGGTCATATCAGCAGCCGTAACTGCGGTGGATGCCTGATGAGTTGTTACGACGCAAACTTCGGCCGTACCGTTTTCAGCCCGGCAGCCGGATTATCAGGCAGTGCGGCGTCTTCGGGGCGGGGATCGGCGCTGCGTAAACTGAAGAGGAAGATAATGTTCTACTCCGCTTATCGGGGATCTCTTCCGCGTTTGCTGCGGCGTCTCTTGCCGGCTGCGCGGCGCCGCGGCGCCGCGGCGCGGACAATCCCGGGAATAAAGACCTCCGAGATAGAAAAAGCGGAGGAGATGATCCGCAAGGAATTGAGACGTTCTTAATGAAGATATCCTGTTACGTCCCGCTGTATAATAACGCGGACACGATAGCTTATTGTCTGGATTCTCTGCTGCGGCAGTCTTTGGCGCCGGAAGAGATACTGGTCGTGGACGACGCTTCTTCCGACCGAAGTCCGCAGATCGCGGCGCGGTACCCGGTGAAATTGATCAGGCATCCCAGGAATCTGGGGCTGGCCGCGGCCAGGAACACCGCTCTTAATAACGCCGGCGGGGAATTCATCGCTTCCATAGACGCCGACTGCACGGCAGATCCCGGATGGCTTCATATCCTCTCCGGAGCCCTGGCATCTTCGCCGCGCGCGGCCGGGGCCGGCGGCAGGGTCATGGAGACGCAGGCTTCTTCGGTCTTCGATATGTGGAGGGCGGCGCATATGCGCCAGCTCTGGCAGGAAAGCGAGACCAACCCGCCGTTCCTTTTCGGGGCCAACACTATTTTCCGCTCCGGCAGCCTGCGGATGGTCGGCATGTACGACGAGGCCCTCGGGAACAACGCCGAGGATGTTGATATCTGCGGCAGGCTGAAATCCGCCGGTAACGACCTGATATATTGTCATAACGCCGTCGTGTATCATCAAAAGAAAGACAGCCTGAAGTCGCTGTTTAACAGCCACTGGAACTGGCACAGGTTGTATTATGAGAAAACAGGGTGGTTCCGCGGCGATCTCGGCGCCAAGATCAGGGAGAATATCGGGGCCGCCAACCATTATCTTGAGGAGGATCTGTCCGCCGGCCGGCATCAGTTGTTGTACCTGGATTTCCTGCTCGGGCTGTTTTATTCTTTTAAGGACCTCCTTTATATAAAGGGCAGCTATGTTATCCCTTCCCCCGCGGTCTTATGGGCTGCGTTGACCGACCTGAGATTGAGCGAAGCGTTTTCCCGGGGAAACAACCGGGTGTTCCGTTTCGACAGAGGGGAGACCGGCTACGCCGCCGACTTCCTGTCCGCGGCCCTGTCCATCGGAGGAACGATCAAGCGAAAGTTCCCGAACGACGATTTCCTGACGCGCATATACGCCGACCTGCAGGAAGCCGTCTATGGTATAGAGGACAGGCAGTTGGCGAGAGCGATAGAGGCGTGCTCATGCGTTGACTGGGACTGGTTGCCCGACGGTAATTACCCCCTCTCGGGGGAGCAGCTGCTCCCTGTCTTAAAGGAGGAGTTATCTTCCTGGCTGGACATGGTCGTCACCAAGTCCGGGGAGACCCCGACTTTGATAGAACTGGCTTCAAGAGAACAGGCGTCCAGACATTGAATCAATCTCCTCGCCTATATATCGTATTCAGGCGGGAGGGATTGTCCGCGTCCTTAAGGGCGCTGTTTTAGCGCCGCCCGAGTATAAATACCGCCGCCCGCAGCGCGGCCTTAGATCTTACCGCATGGAAAGGAGACAATATGTCGCGTAAAAAAACACCGGTCGCAAGGGTTTTGATGTTCTTTTCCTGGTCCGTCCCGTTGATCACGGCCGCCGCCGCCGCATCGGGAGTATTCCTGCAGGGCGGCCCGTTGTTCGTATCGGGAATATTCTTGCTGGTGACGGCAAGCTTGATCCTTTCTGCCCTTCTGCGCATGTGCGCGAATCTTACGCAGATGATCTTCGAGATACAGAATACCATGCAGTATGCTTATAAGGAGCATTCGGAGATGTTCTCTTCGCTCGCGGCGAACGTGCAGAGTATGCGCAGGGAGGACATCCCGGCCATAATAAGGGAGATGAACGCGCGGCTGCTTGCCGGGAATTCCGAGGCGGCTGAGGGGGTCTCGGACATGACCAGACTTCTTTCCCGGATAGCGGAAGGGCTCGACGCCCTGCCCGGCAAGGTGGGGCCGCTCCACGAAGAAGATATGCTTATGATCATGAGAGAGCTGAACGCAAGGATGCTCTCCGGCAATGTGGAAGTTGTAGAGGGGATTAACGCTCTGTCCGCGCAGAATGAGAAAGTGCTGAATGAGTCTGCCGCGCGCCTGGAAGCCCTGCATGCCGAGCTGCAGAGGATCGGTAAGGATGAACATAAGGAGGAACTGCGTTCCTGCCTGGAAGACCTGCGGGAGATCAAAAGCAACTGCGCGCAGGTGTCCTGCGATACCAGGGACATCTCCTCTTTCTTCAGCCTGATGGAAAAACACCTGAACATTAAAAAGACATGATGCGGGTGGCTTTGGTCAATCTTCCCTGGAGCAGCGAAGGAAGGCTGGGCGTAAGGGCCGGATCCCGCTGGCCTTTTACCAGCGAACCCGTTCCCGGCGGCCGGCTGCTTTATCTGCCGTTCCCTTTTTTCCTGGCTTACGCGGCGGCGCTGTTGAAAAAGAACGGTTTCCCGGTGACGCTTGCGGATTGTATCGCTTCCGGGGAGGGATACGCCGAGTTGTGCGGCAGGCTGTCCGCCGCACAGCCGCAGCTGCTGGCCGCGGAGATATCCGCCCCATCCCTTTCCTGCGATCTGAAGATGCTGAAAGATCTGCGGGAGGCTTTCCCCGCGATGAAGATCGCCGTTTGCGGGGCCCACGCCACGGCGAGATACGCGGAACTGCTCGAGAACGGCCCGTTCATAGATTTTGTCCTGCGCGGGGAATACGAACCTGTCCTGCTCGATCTTTCCAGGGCGCTGGATTCCGGCCGCGGGCCGGACGGTATACTGGGACTCGTCTGCCGCGGTCCCGGGGGGGAGATCAGGGCGAACGGTGCCCGCCGCATTCAGGATCTCGACAACCTGCCCTGGCCGGAACGCGGTGACCTGCCGCTGTTGAATTACAACGACGGGTTCTGCGGGCTGCCTTCCCCCAACGTCCAGATGCTTTCCAGCCGCGGTTGTCCGCTGGGATGCTCGTTCTGCCTCTGGCCGCAGACCGTATATTCCGGGGGGGAATACCGCTGCAGGTCGGTTGTCGATGTAGCCGATGAGTTTGAATCCCTCGCCGCAAAAAAGGTGTTCAGAGCCGTTTATTTCGACGACGATACATTCAACCTGCGCAGGGAGCGCGTTTTGTCCCTCTGCGCCGAAATAAAGAGAAGAAAATTGAACGTGCCGTGGGCGGCCATGGCGCGGGCGGACCTGATGGACGAAGAATTGCTCTCCGTCATGGCGGATGCCGGGGCGTACGCGGTGAAATACGGTATAGAATCGGCAGATCCCCGCGTGAACGAGCTGTGCGGCAAACGCGCGGACCTCCGGCGTTCCCTGGAGATGATACGTTCCACCCGCAGGCACGGGATAAAAGTCCATCTCGCTTTTTGCGTCGGCCTGCCAGGGGAAGATAAGGGCACCCTGGCCAAGAACACGGAGTTTGTCGGCATGGCCTCCCCCGATTCCCTGCAGGTCTCTTTCGCCGTACCTTTCCCGGGCACGGCGTATTACGACCTCGTTTTAAAAGAGGGGCTGCTTGCGTCCGGCAACCTGGATGATTATGACGGCAGCCGCATGTGCGTGGTGAAGAACCCGGGGCTTTCCCCGTCGGATATGGAAAAGGCGAGAGATGCTCTCTATAGTTGTTGCCGTTTATAACGGTTCTTCCGTGATCGAAAGATGTCTGGAGTCCCTGCTTTCCCAGGAGTGCCTGGAGGCCCCGGAGATCATAGTGGTGGACAATGGCTCTTCCGACGGCACCGCCGGCATCGTCCGGGAACGGTTCCCCTCGGTGACCCTGCTGGAGAACGGGAAAAATCTCGGCGCGGCGGCGGCGAGGAACCTCGGCATATCGGCGTCCCGGGGGGAGTGGGTCTTTACTTTCGACTGCGATACGGTGGCCGGCAAAGGTTTCCTCTCGGCGGTCGAGTTCCTGACCGGAGCGGAAGAGGGGTCTATGGTAGGGATAATCCAGCCTCTGATATTAGGCTCCGGGGGCGGAAAGGTATTCTCCCGCGGGATAAGTCTGGATTTCTTCTGGCGTTTCAGCGATATAGACAGGGACGAATCCTGCCGGAAGAGCGAGCGCAACCCGGAACGCATAGACGCCGCCTGTTCGGCGTGCGCCGGTTACCGCAGGCGCATGCTGGAAGAGATAAAAGACGGCCACGGGTATTTCGACGAAAGATTCTTTTTCATGGTGGAGGACGTCGACCTCGGGATGAGGGCCGGTATGGCCGGATGGAAGACCGCGTTCTGCCCGGGCGCGACGGCTTATCATTACGGCAACTCTTCCGGATTTTCCCGCAGGGAAAGACAGTATCTTTGCTGGAGGAACAGGAAGTTTATGCTGAAGAAGATGAAAAAAACGCCGCTGCGCGCCTGCGCCGCCCGCTTGTGCTACGATCTGCCGAAAGACACCGTTCTGTTCTTTCGCAACTTTCATGTGAGACGCGCCGTGCTCCGCGGCAGATATGACAATCCCCGGACGTCTGCCGTTTGAGGATTCCCTTGTTCCCTCCGGAGGGGTAAGCGGTCTTGGCGCGGGGATGCGCCGGGTTTTTCCCGGCCGCGGCCGGACTATGTCACTTATGGTATAATTGTGTTATACTGAAAACCGGGGCATCCCGGGGGCTGCCAGGGGGGCCGGGTTCTATACCTGCGCGGCCGGGAGACCGCGTCATCTCCGGCCCTTATGGGATCCGGCCGTTTCTTCGGGGATTACGAAGGACGGCGCATTGTTCCTTTCCGGAATAACCGCGGGCGCCTGTGCCGGACAGCTTGAGAGGCCCGCTGCTGAAGTCCGTCCAAGGATCAGTCAGCGGCGCGCCGAATTGATCGCGCGAAAGATCCCTTTCACGCGCCGCAGAAAGGTTTTTTATGCCGGGGCTGGAGATCATAGTTCCCGTACATAACGAAGAAGAGACGATCGCGGAAACCCTGTCGAGATTAAGAAAAGAGGTCAGGTACAGTAACCGCGTGACCATAGTGGATGATCATTGCGACGACGGCTCCCTGGAGCGGCTGAAGGGGCCGGATGCGGCAGGCGATAATACAGAACTGGTCAGCAATGAGAACCGCAGGGGATTCGCGAATGCCCTGAGAAGGGGTATAAAGAATGTCCGCGGATCGGAGGACGCGGTGGTCTTCGTGATGGCGGACGGGTGCGATGATCCGGCCGACATAAACAGGATGTTCGAATTAGTGAAGAACGGTTACGACGTCGTTTGCGCCTCGCGTTTCCTGCCCGGCGGTAAAAGAGAGGGCGGCGACCCGGTGAAAAGCCTGTTCTCTTACTTCGGGAACAGGATATTGACCGTCTTGTTGCCGGGCAGGTTCACCGACTGGACGAATTCTTTCAAGATATACAGAAAAAGGGTCATTGACGAAATAAGCCCGTTGAGCAGCGGTTTTGAGATTTCCCTGGAACTGGCGGTGAAGGCATCGGAAGGCGCTTATTCGATCAAGGAAGTTCCCACGGTATGGAGGGAGCGGGACAAGGGCGTCTCCAAATTCGGCTTTAAGGACGTCCGCGGATATTTAAGGTGGGTCATGTTTGCGCTGGCCTTTAGAATCGGGTTGAGAAAAACGTGAGGTTCACGCCGTTATGGAAGAGATGAAACTGGTAAGTTTTTACGTGACCCAGAAATGCGGCCTGTCGTGCTCGCATTGTTTCGGTCTGGGCCGTGACCTTTTCCCGGATGAAGAGCTTTCCGGGGAGGATTTCTGCCGCGTGCTGGACGAATTATCCGATATAGACGTGATAAGGCTGCTGGGAGGAGAATGTCTGTGCGAGTGGGACAAGGTGCTTGAGATCACCCGGCACGCTTCGCGTCTGGGGAAGAGAACGGTGATCCTGACCAATACAGAGCTGCTGAACGGGGAACGGGTGCGGCTGCTTAAAGAGGCCGGCAATTGCATCATACAGGTCTCCTGCGAAGGCATGGGCGCGGTACAGGATTGCGTCAGGGGCGACGGGTATTTCGAGAGAGTGCTGTGGAAGATCAAGCTGATCAGAGAGCACTCCATCCGCTGCAATATGGTGGTAACTTTGACGCCTCATAACATCGGGCAGATCGCGGATATCTATGCCATGGCCGCCAATCTCGGCATAATGAAGGTCGTATTCTCGATGGTGCTTGAGGTGAACGGACGGGACGGACTGCGCCTGCCGTTCGGGCAGTTTGAGAAGGGGATGGATGATCTCGCCGGGGTCTTTAAGGATCACGGCGGCAGAAAACCGGTGCAGATAGGTTTTTCCCCCCTTCTGGTGAATTATCTTTACGCCTGCGATAATCCCTGGCTGCGGGACAATTGCGGCAGCGAGATCCGGGAGGCGGCCCATAGGCTGAGAAAATGCGTCCATCAGGGGAAGTTCTGTTTGTTCCCCAACGGGGACGTTTATCCCTGCCCGTTCCTCCCTTATCTGAAAAACCCGCCGCCTCCGGCCGGTAATATTAAGAAGCAGCCGGTAACGTTGATCCGCCGGAGCATAAAAGAGATGTTCGGCAGGATCAATGTGAAGGATCAGGAGTGCAACAATTGTAATTTATTCATGGACTGCGGCGGGGGGTGCCGCGCCAGGGCTTACAGGGATACCGGCAGCCTGGATGGGGTAGACGGGGGATGTCCGGTAAGGTCAGCAGGGGTGTAATAATTAGAGAAGAGAAAGGGGTATTCCATGCATATGCAGCGTAAATGGCGGGATAAAGAGGCGGGAGGGGAACCCGCCGCCGGGAAAATGAAATACGTCAAGCCGGCGATGGAAAAGGTGGTCATCCCCAGACCGGAAGAAAAAGATTTCCATGCCGGGTGCACATGCTGCACCTGCGGCTGCAGTTGAGCATTCAGCGGTAAGATGCGAAGCGGACCGTTTTCGGGGGGGGAGATGGAGAAATCCGGCGCCGGGGAAAGAGCCGACTTCAGGATATTCCTGGGAATAGAGAAAGGCAACGGTTTCCTGCAGAAGATAGTCTCACATCTGGAGATATTCGAATGCCGGCAGGCTTCTTCCAGGGAGGAGGCGGATATTGTGCTGGAATTCAGCGATATCTCCTGCCTGGAAGAAAAAACATGCCGTCTCCCGGAAATGGACGGTAATATATCTATCTGGGGCCCCTGGCATTACAAGTATCCGGACAACAGCAAGATCGTCGCGAGCTGGGGATTAAAGAACCCTTCCCGGGCGGTGATCGATATAGATAGAAGAAGCATACGGTTCTTTATTTCCCCGTATCACTGGGACAAGCCGGATCTGGTACCCATAAGGTTCATCAAAGGGGCGATATACCTGCTTTTATTGTACAGCGACGTTTATTCTTTCCACAGTTCATGCCTGGCCGACGACCGCGACAACGCCTATATGTTCATAGCCCCTTCCGGGCAGGGGAAAAGCACGGTGTTGAGGAATCTCCTTAAAGAAGGTTTCCGGTGGATCGCCGACGACCAGGTTTTCCTGAAGGCCGCCGGAAGCAGGATATGGGCCTTCTCCATATTCAACCAGGTCGGGCGGAATAACGATATAAACCTGGTCAGGGAATTAGGCAGGGCAAATTGCGTGAGTTCAGGGGCTTTTCTGAAATCGGTGGTCGTGCTTTCCGTGGCGCCCGGGGAAAGGACCGTCATATCTTCCCTGTCCGGTGATGAGGTGCAGGATATCTTCCGGCGTTCCCGCAAGTTCTTTAACTCTACATACCTGGAATCGGATCACGATTATCTCAAGGAGCTGTATGAACGGTGGAGCGGGGCGCTGAGGCGGTCCTGCGCGTTCTTCAGAATGGAGTGCGGAGAGGACGTCAAGGACGATCCGGCGCTCCTGCATGAAATACTGTCAAACGCCGCCGTATTGTAAGGGAGGACTATATGGAAAAAGAAGTTTACGGGATAGACAAGGAAAGGGTAGCCTGGAGGGACATCGAAGGGGAGATAACGATACTAGACAAAAAGGCCGGGGAATTCTTTCATTTGAACGCCGCGGCCTGCAGGATATGGCATTTGATCCAGGACGGAGCTTCGGTAGATGAGATTATTTCCGATCTCGGGGGACATTTTGACGCCGGAGAAGAAACGCTGCGCGGGGACATAACCGCTTTTGTGGGCGAACTTTCCGGGAAAGGGTTCATTAAACGGCAATGAGCGTCGACAGCGGCATAGTCCTGAATAAAGGGATATCCCTGCAGTGGCACATCACTGAGCGCTGCAACTGGGACTGCCGGCACTGCTACCGCGGCGATATAGCCTCGGAACTGCCGCTCGAGAAACTCTACGCCGTTTTTCTGCAGTTCATCCAGTTCCTCGATATTTTCGGGATCCCGCGCAGCATGGCCAGATTGAACCTCGTCGGAGGAGAGATATTCATGCGGGAGGACTTCCTCGATTTCCTGGACAGGATAAGCCCGTATAACGACAGGTACCGTCTTAAGATCCTGACCAACGGCTCTTTGCTGAATAAGGAGGTGGTGGCGAGGATAAAGGCGGCCGGCGTTCACACACTTCAATTGAGCGTGGAAGGCATAGGTGAGACGAACGATAGAATAAGGGGGCAGGGCACATTTTCCGGCGTGTTGAAAACGATCGAATTCCTGACCGCCAGCGGGATGTCGGTGGTGGTCTCCGTTACGCTGGCGAAATACAACCTGCGCGAGATACCGGAGCTCATAGATACTTTTACGGGGATGGGGGTCATGAAACTGGGTATCCGGCGGCTGGTCCCCATAGGGAATCACCGGAAGGAACTTTTCTCAGGGATGCTCAGTCCCGGGGAGCAGAGGGATTTCTATATGATGCGTTATGACCTGGCGAAAGCGGACGCGCGCGGCAAGCAGGCGGTCTATAATCATCTTTGCTGCGAGGACGGCATTTTCTTCCAGGAGGAAGGTCCGGCCGGGGAGTATGACAGTCCGGCGATACCCTTATGCGGGGTGCTGAGCAACCGTATCCTGACCGTCATGCCCAACGGCGATGTCCTGCCTTGCCGGAGGCTGCCGATCGTCCTGGGCAACGTGTTGGAGAGCAGTCTGGTGGACATATGGTTCAGTTCGAAGGTCCTCAACGCTCTGAAGGACCCGCGGCGCGCGGCCCCGGAATGTAAAGAGTGTAAATATTTCGATTCGTGCAGGGGAGGGGCCAGGTGCGTGAGTTACGGGTATTTCGGTAAACTGGATGCCCCCGATCCCCAGTGCTGGAGATTATTTAAACGGCTGCCTTAAGTATCAGAGGAGGATTATGAGAAAGAATAGAGCGGTTTTGGCCTGCGGGATAATTCTGGCGCTGGCGGTCAACGCCCGGTACGCGTACGCGGAGACCGTCCTTCTAAAGTCGGGAAAGAAGGTAGAAGGCAAGATCGTGGAAAGGAACGAGGTCTATATAAAGGTCATGATCGGGGAAGGGATAACCGCCCCTTATTTCCTGAGCGAGATAGCCGGGATCGACGGTGTCCCTCCCGTCTCGCGCGCGTCCGGAGAGGGGGTGGAGGAGAAAGAGGTAAAGAAAGAAGGGAAGGGCGGCCCGGAAGAATTGAACGCAGGCGAGATCGTCTCCAGGATGCTGGATGTTTACGGCGGAGCCGCAAAATGGGAACAAATAGAAGGGTGGACCTGCGTAACCAGGGTGGCGTTCCCGGGGACGGGAGAAACATGGGAAACGACAAGCTACGTCAGACTGCCGGAACAATTCCGTTTTGACCTGAAAGTGAGCGGCGGCAAAGGCGCAGGGGAATTCAGCCTGGTCTCTTATAAAGGGGCCGTGAAATATTTTTCCGGCGGAAGGCAGACGAAAGACATCCCGGAGGCATATAAGAGGCAGCTCTATAAGACCCTTCAAAAGGCGAGGAGGACCAGGGCCCCCGCCCAGACCCTGTATTTCTACGAGATCAGGAACCAGATGGTATTTGCCGGTAAACAGGATGTCAACGGCAGGGAATGTTATATACTGAAATATGAAGACGACGAGGGACCCAAAGGAAGGCTTTTTGTGGATGCGAAGGATTTTCGCAGTCTTAAGCTGGAATTGGACGAGGATTCCGGCAGACAGGGACAGGAGTGTTTCCTGGGGGAAAAGCTGATAGGGGACCGGGGAATAAGTTTTCCCGCTTCCAAGTCGGTATATAGCGGCAAGACGCTGGTAATGAGTTCCGAGACGGTGTCCCTGTCTTTTTCCCCTCCGGGGGAGACCTCCTTTGTGACCGGTAAAGAGAACCGATGATCAGGAGCACCCAGGTTCTTTTCTCTTTAGTTCTTTCTGCCGGATTGACGCTTAACGTGTTCTCTTTCTGCCGGGCCGGCGACGTCCGGGCGGGACATGCCGTAAAAAGAGGGAACGGCGCCTCCGGGAAGACGTCCCCGGATGTCCCGGAGATTATTGCGAGAATGATGAACGCCTATGGCGGCGTAGAGCAGTGGCGGAACATAAACGGCTGGAGCATATTTTATACCGGGCTGTATAACTGCAAGCGGCCTTATGATCTCAGGATCTATGCTTCCCTGCCGGATAAATTCAGGCTGGATTTCAAGTACACGGAAGGGAAACCGGACCTGTTCCAGATATTTTGTTCCGGAGACCGGGTGGAATATCTTAAGAACGGCGTCCGACTGGGGGACGCGGGGGAAAGCGCGGAACTGCAGGATATGGAACACATCCTTGCGGCGGCGAGAAGGCGGCAGGCCCCCGGGAGCCCGGTGGATTTCTACGACGACCGCGGGCAGTATTATTTCGCCGGGGAAAGGACGCTCGGGGGCAGGAAGCATTACGTCCTGGAGAAAAAGGAACCGGTGCAGCGCGAAAAAAGAAGGGTCTTTGTCGACGAAGAGACATTTTTCGTGACCAAACGGGAGTTCGACAAAATAAGAGGCAAGTTCGTGGAGCTGTATATAAAAGGGGAACCTTTCAGGATCGGCGGGCTCGTTTATCCTTCGCAGCGCTGGGCTTACCATGACGGCAGGCTCGTCGACAAGCTGAAGGTGACTTTTTTATCCCTGGACTCTCCGGACGATAAAGTGTTCGACCTCCCCTGAGGCGAAGGAGGCATCTTGAAAAAGACACGGTTGGCGGCTGTCGTTGTTATGTTGTTCATCGCGGCTGCGGGCGCATATGTTTGTTCCCGTTCCCGCATCTCTCCCGGGCCCGCGCCGGACGCGGACGGATTGACCCCAAAGCAGATAACCGCCAGGATGATGGCGGCGGTGGGCGGAGAGGCGAATTGGCGGAAGGCGGAACGCAGCGGTTACAGTATGGCGTTCTCCATGGTGGATTACGCGGCGGGAGTGGACAGAAGGGTATGCGCCTCGATGCTGCCCGGCGGCAGGATGAGAATAGAATTCGAGACCTTCCGGGGGCCGCGGAAATTGACGCATTTGCTGCTTATCGAGACCCCGGGCAAACAGGCGGTCTTCGAGAACGGGAAACGGGTGTATCCGCCGTGGAACGGGCCGGAATATCAGTATCTACTGGAAAGCAGGCTGCAGGAAGAGCTGCCGAACCTGCCCACTTTCTTTCTCAAAATACACGAAGACGCGGATAGCGCCAGGTTAGTCGGCAAGAAGAATGTCCTCGGGAGCCCGTGCTATATCCTCTCGTGGAAGGGGCTTTTCAAGGAGAAACGCGCGGCCATCGACGCCGAGACTTTCTATCTGCGGGAAATAGAGATACTGAAACCGCACAAACGCATAGAGAAATATTATCAGAGGGACCGGAGATTCGGCGACGTCTTCTTCCGCAGGGTCAAGGAGGTGTGGATCAACGGAAAGCCGAGGACCATATTACTGTTCTCGTATCTGTCGTTCGATCCCCCCGACGAAAGCCTGTTCCGTGCCGAAGATGACCGGCCGGAGCGCGCCGTCGGCGGCGAATAGCGGCATCCGGCTCCTCCGCGTCATCGGCTCTGTACTTCTTAACCAGTGAAACATGTCCCCAGGTCCAACCGGAGCCCCGGAACCCGTCAAAACCCCCAGATTTTCCTGCCGATAGTTTTATTTATCGTCTCCCTGTCTTTTTCCTCGAATCCTTTATTGAAGAAGGACACGGCCAGATAAAGTGACACCGCGCACAAGAATGCGCCTGCCAGCGAGAACGCGTCTTTTATGAGCGGGCGCAGCAGGAATAACGGGACGGCGGACAGCAATATGTTGACGGTGAAGACGGCGAAAGACCTCCAGGGATATGCCAGGGGGATGATCCTGCCGGTGGCGGAACGGAAATAGAGGATTATCGCGATCCCGGTGATCCCGGTGGCGAAGACCGCCCCCGGCACCCCGTAAAGCGGTATCAAGATAAGGTCCAGTGCCAGATTGAGCAGGGAGATCAGCCCGGTGATGAATATTATCCGCGTCCTTTCCAGCGTGAATAAAAGCGGTGTGTATACGAACCCGAACTGGTGCACGGCTATGAATGCCAGGGAAAGCCTGAACAGGTTGGCCGAACCGGCGTATTCCGGGTTCAGCAGGAAGAGGATTATCTTGTCCGCCAGCACCATGGCGAAGACGAACAGCGGGATCATCAGGAAGTAAGTGATCCGGTTAAGGAACGAGAAGAGGTAGAAGAAATTACCGGTATCCTTTTCTTTCGTATAATTCCTGATGGAGACCGTTTTCAGGACGGGATGGAGCTTGTTCGCCGGTGAGAGCTGCATCAGCAGCAGGGGGATGCCGAAACAGACGGAGTATACGCCGACCTCCCGCTGTCCGAGAAAATAAGAGATCAGGAAGATATCCAGGCCTTTTCTGCGGAAGAACTGCGTCAGTTTGTGGAAATAAAGGAACTTGGCGAAGTCGAAGAACCTTCTCAGCGGCAGCTTCACTATATCCTCTTTCTTTACCGGCAGGAAGAAGATGTCCCTGCAGGCTTTGCCCATCAAGAGCGTGAAAAGCAGCGCCTCCGATATCAGCCAGCCCAGCAGTATCCCGTTGATGCCGCGATGCAGCCGGAAAGCCAGGTAGAAGGAAACCAGCTTCACGAAGCTATAGGTTATGCTGCACAGGCTCCAGTAGAGGTTCTTGAAGAGGGAGACCATTGCGATGTCCCCCAGGAGATAGGATTCCGTGCTCAGCAGGGTTATGGCGGCGAGGACGGAGAACAGTTTGGCGGAATGCAGCGGGAGGTTGAAAACAGCCGCTATCTTCGTCCTGGCGAGAAATACGGCGGAGAGAACGGCCAAAAGCGAAAGCAGGCACAGCAGCATGGCGAAAGCCAGCACGCGTTTCTTCAGGTAGTTGTTCCCGGTCTCTTCGTATTCCGGAAGATATCTTTGTATTATCGAGTCGGTCCCGGCGAAGGCGACCGTCTGTATGAAGAATACTGCGGCGAGGAGGAAATTATAAAAGCCGAATTCTCCCACCGCGAGCTTCTTGAGCACGTAGATAAGGGAGAGAAAATTAAAAAGAGAGGCGGCCGCGGCGGTGAAATACTGGAAGAGAGAGGCGTGGAATCCGGCGCTCAGCAGCTTCAGCGAGAAAGAGGGACCGCCGGTCTTATCCATGTTTGACCACGGTTGTATTCTCCGGCTCCCCTCCGCCGGAGAACAGCCTGCAGAGCATGAACAGGAAGCGTATCCTGTAGAGGGTTTCCGTTTTCTTCGCGTACAAGGGCAGCCCGTAGAATTTGGCGAATTCCTCCCTGGTAACGCGGAGCACGTATTGCGCCGGCTCCAACAGGCAGTCGTAGAGAAGAAAATGGGACTGTAGATAAAGACGTTTCGGACGGGAAAGCGCCCGCATATTCATGGCGTTCCTTTCCACGAACATCCTTATAAGCAGGCGTTTCCACGCCGGCACACGCAGCCGCTTCATTACCTGCCGCGGCGGACGGTAACCGGCGAAAAGTTCCGCCTGTATCAGCGCGAAGAAAAGTGTCGTCCGCATCCCGCCTTCCTCCGCTTCCCGGCAGACGTAGTCCCAATCGAAACTCCCGGCGTGCCGTTCGAGCAGGAGGGCGGCGTCGAGCGAGTTTTTAAGGCATAAGGGATCCCCGAACCTTCGCTGGTGCAGCGCCAGACTGAACAGAGTGTCCTCGGGAGAAAGCATATTTATCTGCGTCCCGCCGGTCCGGAACGCGCCGGTCCTTTTCCACATTTCCGGCAGTATGCGCTTGCGTCTTTTAAGGTCGACGGCAAAATGCAGCTCCAGCAGCCAGTTGCCGTCTTCCTTGAGAAAGGGGATATTGAGGTTCCGGTATCTCCAATAGTGATACGAGCCTTTCCCGAGATGTTTCCTGTAACCGTGTCTCTCCAGGAGACTTTCCGCTTTCTCCAGGTCCTCTTCCCGTACCAGGATATCCATGTCTTTCATCGGCCTGACGGGGTATTGGCTGTAAATATCCGCCAGGAGGGCCAGACCTTTAAAAGGGAAGATATCGATATTCTCTCCCTTGAATATATTATGCAGTCTGATAAATTCCTCCTGGAACCGTATATTCCTGGCAAGGTTGAGGTCGTATTTCCTTTTCAGGTCGTCCAGTAACATTTTATCCGCCGTATCCTCGGAGCGCCTGAAGAGAAGATAGGCGAACGGCGTCAATTTATGATATTGCAGCATTTTTATAAGCGTCCAGCGGTCTATCCCGGCGTCGAGAGGGACCGGAACGGCCCCGGGATCGGCCCAGGCGGAGAGGATCTGTTTGAGAATAACCGCGGCCGGTTCCTTATCTTTTTTCATAGCAATACACCCACATCCCCTGGAATTCCTTTTCCAGCTTCAATCTAAGACGGTCATCCAGTCTCTTTTTAACGAGATAAGAATTATAGTCCACGGTTTTTCCTCTCGGCCAGTCGCAGGCGAGGACGAAAAGCCTTTTGAACTCCATGTCCCCGGTCTTGTCCAGCGGGATATTGAACTCGCTCTCTTTTTTGGGTTCCATATAACTCGGCGTAAGGCAGCCGGGGGCGAAAATAAAACGGAATCTGCCCAGGCGTCCGGCCTCGTTCTTTTTGCGCTTGTCGAAGAAAACGTGGTTTTTCCCTTCGCTGTACCAGATCAGGGGCAGTTTGAGGGAATCGTTGGTGAAGGCTATTATGTCCCCGTCCCCGGAATTCGCCTTGAGGAATTCCACCGCCGCTTTGAACGGTTTCTTCAGATGCACGCCGACGTGGTGGCTTAAGGCGGCCGGCATACGGTCGGTAAAGAAGCCGTGTATGCCCAAGGCGACAAGGAAAAAGGCCGCCGCCAGGAATACCGCGCGCAGTTTTCTTCCCAGGGCGTCCAATCCGGCCCCCAGCAGCAGGTAGTAAAAAGGCGCGGAGACGATAAGCCCGCGGTCGAGGTACATAGGCACGAATAGACGTGAGAAGGCGAACGCGGCCAGCACCGGGAAGGCGAGGAGCAGGCAGGAGAAGCCGGCCGTTTTCCTCTCCGCAGGATTTCTTTGTATCCTGCGGAGAGCGGCTGCGCACAGGACAACGGCGACCGCATCGAAGAGCCGGTAGGCAGCCAGGGAGCTGTTATAGCCCAGCACGAAATTCTCGAGGGTTATCGGCAGCGATCTCCATCCCGGGGGAGGTATCCAGTATGCGTTGAGCGTGTGAGACAGTCTTGTCCAGGATTGCGCCAGCAGGGGGATAAAAGCGGCCGCGGTCAGCGCCGTCCACAACGCCGATCCCGACAGGCGGTCCTTCCCGGAATAAACGAAAAAACAGATCACCTGCGCCGCCGCGAAGAAAATGTAATAAGGATGGGTATAAATACCGGCTATGGCGCACGCCAGCGACACGAAAATGTATTTGCGCGTTCCGTATGCGGGTCCTCCGTTGTCCTGCCGGACGATGGAAAGATACTGGAAATAGGCGGAGGCAAGGGCGCAGCATGCAAGCATACTGTAACAGCGCGCTTCCTGGGCGTACCACAACTGGAAAGGGGAGAGGGCCGTCAATAGCGCGGCATACAGCCCGCACCGCCTGTTGAAAAGCTCCTTGCCTAAAAGGTATACCAGGAGTACGCATATCGAATTGAACAACAATGAGGGGAACCGCAGGCTTGCCTCTGAGAATCCGAAGATCTTCGTCCAGCCGGCCATAATAAAATAATACAGCGAGGGATCCGGGATCTTGAATATGCTCAATTTGCATATCCGTATCACGGTAATTATTTCATCATACCAAAGGTCGTGGTATCCTATATGCCAGGCCCTGATGATAACGCCGGCCGTAAGGATCAGGCATGGTATCGCTGGGATACGTTTGGGGAAAGGGTCGTTGGTCATACATTCACGGGCATGAGGTCCCTGTTTCAGGGAACATTTTACAATACCGGTATGTTTATGTCAAAAGCAAAAGAACTGCCGGTCGGTCATACGTTAAAATCCTGAGGGATACCGGTTTAAAAATGGTATAATTATTTATGCGCGCGCGGCCGGATGATATCACGGGATACTCCCCCGGCGTTTTGCTTCCCGGGAGGAACGGATGAAGGAGCGGACTGAAGGTATATGGGTAATATGCGTATATTCTGGTTGACGGCTGTATTCATCGTTCTTTTTTTCCCCCCGGCCAGGTGCGAAAAGCTGCATCTCAAGGACGGCAGGGCAGTGAAGGGGGTCATAATAGAGGAGAACGGCAAATATGTGGAAATAGTGGATGCCGTTTACGGAAGCCCCAGGTTGTATTTCTCCGGTGAGATCGACAGGATAACCGACGACTCAGGCCGGCCCAGGAAAGATCTGCCGGTGCCGGATAATCTTCCAGTCCCGGCATATCCTCTTTACAGCAACTCCGAGTTCGGGTTTGAAATACCGGTGCCGGACGGCTGGGCGATGTCAGCTTCCGGGTCCGCGCATTCCCGCCCGGGGAAAAAGCTGCTTATGGAGGCGACCTTTCTCCCGGAGAAGGATAAAACGATACCCTATCTGCGTATCCAGGTGTTCGACACGGATAATTCCCGGGATCTTTTACTGTCGGTAAAGGACAGGATGAGGAAACAGCTGCTGGTCTGGAAAAAGAAAGGTATCCTTGCTCTTCAGGTCAAGGAATGGCCGCGCATCCGCGCCGCCGGGGGGCAGGAATATATAAGCAGGGAACTGCTTTTTATAGCTCCGGAAAAAAGCAGACGCCGGTATCAGCCGGGCACGCAGATAGTGCTGGTGGACACTTTTTTCCCGGGGAAGAGGTATATAGTTAAGGTTTCCCTGTGCGTGTATCTTGAAGAAAGCAGCCGGTACAAGGCGCTGTACGGGGAGTTGGTCGAAGGCTTTCGTTTCAACGGGCAGGACCGGTAAGCGTCCGCCGTTTTCTCCCGGCGGCGGCAAAGCGGCTGCCATATGAAGAGGTGAAGGTGCGTCCAGGAAAAACAATAAAGATAATGATCGTGTCGGCGGCGGCGGTTTTTTTCGCGGCGGCGTGGTATGTTTCGGAGTTGAAAAAGGCCGAACGGGCATACCGCGAACTGTATGGCGTTTTCCAGGAATACCTGAGCGCGGAGGATGACATGTTCAAAGCGCTCTCTCTGCGCATTGACCAGACCAGGCGCTGGCTTACCTGGGGGCAGTCGGCGAAAATAGTCCTGAGCGACCCTTTAGGACAACAGTGGATATTCAAACCATGCCTGCTGCAGGATAGAAGCGGTTTTACATCTTTTTTAAGCTGCAGCGAGAAGTTCAGCGCCGTGGCTATTTACCGTATCTACAAGCTTTTCGGGGTGGCCACTCCGAGAGTCGGTGTGATTAACCTGAAAGTGAACGGGAAGGTCCTTTCCGGATCTCTGCAGGAGTACGTCCCCAATGAAGGCGTGTTAAGGACGGAATATTTCCCTTATCTGTCTCCTGAAGCGTGCGCGTATCTCCAGAAGTCCTACGCGCTGGACTGGATATTCGCCAACGTGGATTTCAATCTTACCAATTTTCTGGTGGTTTCCTACAAGGACGGCCTTTCTCCCCATTGTATAATGCGCCTGGACAACGGCTATTCCATGTTCTCGAGACAGAATTGCCATTTTTATTATGCGGTGGATACGCCGGTCAAGTTCCTGCCCGGTCCGGAAGGGGACGGTGCGCGCTGGGAATACCGCAACGACGCTTATTTCTGGTTCTGGGACGATTATATCAGAGGCAGGCTTGGCCGCAGGGTCCCTTCCATTTCGGATTTCCTGTTTTTTGTGCGCGATTTTCCGGAGGACTATCTCCACGAGCTTGTTCTTTACCAAAAAGTCCCGCGGCTGTCCTGTTCTTCCGAATGCTTCGGGATGCGTAATTATCGCGGTAACGCCGTTGCCCGGGAAGAAGAGATATACGGGAGAAAAAGAAAAGTTGTGGACGATTTCGGGAAGTTCTACCGCAATATCTCCCGCATACGAAAGAGGATCCGGATCCCCCTGATACACAATCCGGCCGGGGTCTCAAGATACATTGCCTTTGTCGCCGGCGGTTTAAAGGAGGAGACGGCCCGCTTGCGGAAGCAGGCGGAGGCGCTGCGGAGCGAGCCGCGGTTCTCTCCCGACATCACCGCGGTCTTCTCTCTGGAAGGGCTGGCGGAAGTAAGAAAGGTGTACGATGCGTATGATCAGGATAAGGTAAAAGGAGGATTGAAAGAAGCCGTGTCATCGGCCCTGGATAATCTGCAAGGTCTTTTACGTTCGGCGTCCTGCGCCCCGGAGCGGGAGGCCTTGAATGCGTATATAGAAGAGATCACGAACATCTCCAACGGCGGCGCGCCTTCCCAGAAACTTGTCACCATAAACCGTATCATTGATTCCTGGCCGCCGGAACGCTGATTTACCGCCTGACCGGTTTTACTGAGCCGGGGTGGCGTCAACGCGATGCGTGCAGGACGGCGATGTATACGCCGGAGATTATCAGCGCAGCGCTGAATAATATCTTTTTGGTTATCCTTTCGTGTTCCCGGAGAAAGACGCGGCTGAGAAGCAGGGTGGCAAGCGGAGTGACGGCGAAGACGGGGACGACCAGCGAGACCTTCCCGTAAAGAAGGGATCCCAGGTCGGTGATCTCTCCCATTGAGGTCAGCAGGGCGGCGGAGACGATATATGCGGTCTCCCTGCGGTGAACGAAGAATTCCTTCACCTCCTGCCGGTATTTCCCTCTTCTGCAGATAATATAAACGCTCATGCATGCGGAAGCGCTTGTCGCCGCCACCGCCGAGGCGAATACCGGATGCGGCATGATACCGAGACCGTATTTTCTCAAGTTCGCGGCAAGTCCGGCCAGGACGGCCGCGCACACCGGGTAGAGCAGATGGGCCTTTCTGTAGCGCTCCGAGTCCCCCTGTTCGCGGGTTATCAGCACCGTGCCGGCGATTATCAGCGCGATGCCGGCGAATATCGGCGGCCCGGGCGATTCCCCCAGCATCCTGACCGCGATAAGCACGGCGAAGAGAGGCGTCAGCGCCCGCAGCGGGGCGGCGCGTCCGGCTCCGAGCGTGTGTATGCCGTAATAAGTGAGCGTTCTTACCAAAGGGGGGGCGAACATCCCTATGACCGCGAAGACGATTATCCCTGCGCGGCAGGAAAAATAAGCTTCCCCGCCGGTGCAGAAAGTTATCAGCCAGAGGAATACCGTGCTGAGCAGCACCGAAAAGAAGGATACCAGGAACGGGCTAAGCCTGGCAAAGCCTTTCTTAAGCAGGATATTGGAGGACGCGGTGATCAGGGCCATCAGCAATGCCAGAAATACGGCCGTTTGCATATACACTCCCGTTTTTCAGCCCGCCGGAGGAATACGGTTGAAAATACCCCCGGGCGGCAGATACAGACCAGCATAACACAGGTTTTCAGACGATGTCAACAGCTTAGGCTTTACTTCCGGGTAACGATCACCGGTGCGCGGCATCCCGTAACTAAGGATTGATTTGACAAGCCGGAACAGGTATTTTAATATATAGTTTAATCCCCTCTTCCAGGGATCTCCGGATTAAAGCCAGGGGATAAATATGGGAATGCTTCGGGGATGTCGCGGGAAAAGGCAAGAGCCTCCGGTTTTAACCCGGGGAACTTCACCCGCTGTGGTCCCGTATGTAAATACGGCCGTTTACGGCGGCTCCCCGGAACAGCGTGTACGGACAGCCGTTGCACAGGCAAAGGAGAAGAATAGAATGGATCAAGGGATGCAAGGAAAAACAGCCATCGTTACCGGGGCCAGCAGGGGCATCGGCAGGGCCCTGGCTTGCAGCGCCGCCGGACTGGGGGTAAACCTGGCCATCGCCGCCCGGCAGTATGAGCCGCTTAAAGCCACTGCGGAGGAGATATCGGGAAAATTCGGGGTCAAGGTACTGCCGGTTGCCGCCGACGTCACCAAACTCGACGATCTGCGCGCCCTGGTGGATAAGACCAGGGAGGAATTCGGCTCAATAGATATACTTATAAACAATGCCGGCGTCTCCAGCCAGTATCCTTTCCAGCAGCAGCCGATAGAGGATTTCGAGAAACTGGTCTATACGAACTATCTCGGCTACGTCAGATTGATAAGACTGGTGATAGATGAGATGATACAGAAACGCTCCGGCGCCATCATCAATATGGTTTCCGGCTCCACGCTTTGCGATCCCATACCGAGAAATTTCCTCGTTTACAGTTCCCTTAAAGTAGGCCTGCGGGCTTTTTCCAAAGGGTTGTTCTGGGAATTGCGCGATTACGGGATCAAGGTGACCTCCATCCTTCCGGGAGTCACCGATACCGATCTTACCGGCAAGCTCAGCGAAATAACGGCCGATGCCTCCAGGTTGATGAGCACCGAGGCCATAGAGAACGCGGTGAAATTCGCCCTTACCGTTCCGGCCAACGTCTGCCCGCTGGAGATATCCGTGATCAACCAGCAGACGCCCTGGACGGCCCCGGTCATCCCTTTTAAACAGCAGCATCCCGGCAAATAAAAGGAGCGGCGCCTTGGACGAGAAAGACGTTCTATCCCTGAAAAGGAGGTATCTGCTCTGGCTTTACAAGACCACCAAGGAGGCATTTGACCGTTACGAGCGCAAATTCACCCAGCTGGAGATAGACAGATTCATCCTGGAGGAGATCTCCAGGGAGTGCCGGCAGGCGTATCTTTCCGATGAAAAAGAGGAGATCGGCAAGCAGGTGGAAGCGATGCGCGGTTATGTGTCGGAAAAAGAGAACGCCTGTCTTAAACTGAAATACCGGGGGAAAAAGATAAACCCGGAATATCTGTTCCTGGACATAAAACTTCAGGCGCTGGAGAAAGCGATCGTCAGGGAACTCGGCAACGAGGAATTGCAGCGTATTAAAACTCTCTACGAGCAGGAGATGTCGGAGAGGATACTCCATTCCAGGGAAGAAAAATAGGTCCCTGCCCAATGAAAGGCCGCAGTAATGATAATCGACGCCCACTGCCATTGGCTGCCGGAAGAGATAATCACCAGCGCGCATTTTTTCTCCAGGGCCTGGGGTGATATCGAGGCCGGCCTGTCCTCCATGGAGGCCAACGGCATAGACGCCGCGGTCCTGACGTACCCCTCCAGCGACGCGCATCTTAAGCTGGGCGGTTACGCGGCGGCCGCGGATATATTCAACGCCAACCTCGCGCTCCTGGTAAAAAAGTATCCCGGCAGGGTCATCGGTTCGGCGGTGCTGCCTTTCGGGGACGGGAAAGCTATGGCGGATGCGGTACGCCGCGCCCATGAAGAGCAGGGGCTGCGCGCGGTTTCCCTGGCGAGCAGTTACGGCGGGGTGTTCCTGGATGACGCGATGTTCGAACCCGCTTACCGGGCCGCCGCCGGGGCCGGTATGCCGGTATTCGTGCATTCCCAGACGGTATCCCCGGCCGGCAGCGAGCGCGTCGACGATCCGCTGTTGACCCCGGTGGTGGAATACGTTTTCGACATCACGCTCTGCATCGGGAAGATGCTTATGTCCGGCCTCCTGCGGGAATACGCGGGGGGCATAAAGTTCATTTTCGCCAATTCCGGCGGGGCGATACCTTATCTCGCCGCGCGTTTCGACGACACTTACAGGATGCTGCGCGGGGTGAATTTCGTCAAGGACCTCGGCTCCGATCCCTCGGAGCAGCTGCGCGGCATCTACGCGGACACCGGGGGGGAAAGGGAAAGCGCCGCCCTGCTGCCGGCCCTGCGGTTCTTCGGACCCGACAAGCTGCTCTGGGGCAGCGACTGGCCGGCGAAAAAGGACGCCGCCGCATCGTTGAAAGCGGTGAGGGGACTGGGGCTGGGGAAAAGGGAAGAAGATGGGATAACCGGAGGCACTCTTGCCTCCCTTTTGGGCATCTCATAGAGGACCGGGCTCAACAACAGCAAGGAGCGATTCATGAAAATGGTGAAGGACGTGCATCTGACCGGAAAAGATCTTACAGCGATGGTCCAGCTCAGGCCGCAGGACGTGGGTAAATACGCGGTCGTGCCGGGCCCCCGCGACAGGCTTGACGTGCTGATGAAGAAGATAGAGGAGCCCGTGCGCAATTTTTCCTTCATGGAATACACTATGTATACCGGGACATACAAAGGGGTGAAGATCACCGCCATCAACGGCGGCAGGTTCTCCACCGATACCGCCATCACCGCCGAGGTGATCTGTCATTCCGGCATAAAGAACGTCGTCCGCATCGGCACCTGCGGCGCCCTGGACGAGAAGATGAAGGTCGGGGACCTGGTTATTGCGGATACAGTGCTGCGGGGCGACGGGGTAACTCCTTATTACGTGGACGGTTCTTTCGTCACAAAGGCGGACAAACAGCTCTCCGACGTGCTTTTCTCGTCGGCGGAGGCGGCCGGGGCGTCCGTGCACCGCGGATGCGTCTGGAGCACCGACGCTTTATTGAGGGAGACCAGGGAGATAGTGGAGGACAAACGCGCCAAAGGGGCGGTGGCGGTGGACATGGTCTCCTCTTCCCTGTTGACCATCGCGCAGTTCTATAACGTGCGCGCTGCCTCCATTCTGGCGGTCAGCGACAACGTTATCACCGGGGAAATGGGTTTTATGAACCCTCTGTATTACATGGCGGAGACGAAATTGATAGAAATAGCGCTGGCGGCAGTGCTGCAACTGGAAGGGAAGAAATGAAATCCTCCCCGTTATTCTGGCCGGTCTTCCTTAAAGGAAGGACTATAAGCGTACTGGACGAGACGTCGCTTCCCGGCGTTCCCCGCTATCTTAAGGTCGCGGGTTACCGGCAATCGGTGCAGGTGATCAGGCGCATGCAGACCAGGGCGATCGGGCAGGTGCTGCTCGTGATGTATACTTTCCTGCTGGAGATCAGGAAAAGCGGGGGAAAGCCGGACCTGCAGGGTCTGGAAAGGGCCGCGCAGGCGCTTAATTCGGCCCGTCCCACACTGCCGTTCAAAATGCTTACCGGCATGGTCCTGGGCTGGGCGCAGGCCGGGGAACCGGTGGAACAGAGGATATCGGGTTTCCTTGATAAATTGAAAGCCGCCAGGACAGCGCAGGCCGGGGAAGCCTCCGCGCTTTTCAATGACGGGGACAGCGTGCTTACGCACTGCAACGTCAGCGGGCTTCTGCCTTTGATCGCGGGCCTTTGCCGGCAAAAAGGCAAAGTCATTTCTTTTTATGCCACCGAGACCAGGCCTTACTGGCAGGGCAGCCGCCTGACGGCCTGGGAATTGAAAAAAGCCGGGGTGCAGGTGACGGTGATAACCGACGGCATGGCGGCGCAGGTGATGAAGGAGAAAAGAGTCAATAAGGTCATCACCGGGGCCGACCATCTTGCGGCCAACGGGGACATCGCCAACAAGATCGGCACGCTGCAGCTGGCGATCTGCGCGAAATACTTCGGGCTGCCTTTTTACGTGCTTTGTCCGCCTCCTTCGAAGGCGGACAGCGGGGAGGATATAAAGATCGAGGTCAGGGAAGGGAAGGAATTGCTCTCTTACCGCGGGCTGAAGTTCGCCCCGTCCGGAGTGGAGGCTTATTACCCGGCTTTCGACGTCACCCCCGCAGGGCTTATCACTCAACATATCCATATGAGGTTTTGAAGATGACGCAGAGACCGGGGAAAGAAAAGGCCGAGGCAGAACTGATTGAGACGGGCAGGGAGCTTTACCGCTGCGGCATGGCGGTGGCGTCCTCCGGTAACCTGAGCGTACGGCTCGACGATAAATATATCCTGATCACCGCTTCCGGAAGCAGGCTCGGCAGGCTTTGCCCCGAAGACATGGTCTGCGTGGAGCTTGATCCCGGGGTGTCCGGGGATGGCAGGGCCCCCAGTTCCGAACTGCCGATGCATGCGATGATATATAAAGAATTCCCGGAGATAAAAGCCGTCCTGCATTGCCATCCGCCTTTCGTAAACGGTTATTTCAGCGTAAGGGATTCTTTCAAGCCGCTTACTTTCGAGGCGTCTTTTTATCTCGGGAATGTCCCGGTGGTGCCGCAGGACACCCCCACCGTGACCAGGCCGCAGGAGGTCATCCCGGCCCTGCGGCAGGGGAATCTTATAGTCCTGAAGAACCACGGCATAGTCTCGGCGGCCTGCGATATGGCCAAGGCCCTTGACCTGGCGCAGACGCTGGAGGAGTCCATAAAGACCGCGGCGCTGGCGCGCCTGTTCTCCTGCGGACCGGGATCTTCGTCCGCGGACGCGAAAACGGACCGCGCGGCGGCCGCCGGAGAGGCTTACCGGATGTTCTCCCCGGAGCATATAGACGCCATCGTAGACCTGGTGAACAGCGACGCCTTTATCTCCGCAAAAGGCAGGGAACTGGAGCTTACCCTGCAGCTTTCGGTGGTGCTGGATGAAGACGGGACCGCTTATAAGTTCTTTTTTCAGCAGGGCAGGATCGTTTCCGTGGACCGCAATTCAGACGCTCCGTTCGTGATCTCGGCCCCGGCATCGGCCTGGAGAGAGGTCTTCTCCGGACGGCTCGACCCGTTCACGGCGGTGACCCAGGGGAAAATGAAGCTCAAGGGACAGCTCGGCCAGCTTTCCCGCTGGTACGTGCCGTTCAGCAGGCTGTTCGAGCTTTTCAAACAGGTGCCGGTATCGTCATGAATACCAGGCTTTTCATAGACGGCAGGTTCGTTCCCGGGAGCTTAAGGAAGACAGTGTTCAATCCCTCCAGCGGAGAGCCGTTGTGCGAAGCGGAGCTGGCCATGGAGCCGGAACTGGAAGCGGCGCTGGAGCGCGCGCGCAGGGCTTGCGATTCCGGCTGCTGGAAGGACTTTTCTCCCGACAGACGGCGGGAATGCCTGTTTAAGATGGCCTCCGGTATCCGCGAGCGCGCCGCGGAACTGGCGCAGTTGGAGACTTTGAACGCCGGCAAGCCGATAAAAGAGACCACCTTCATGGACGTCCCTTCTTCCGCCCGGGCCTTTGAGGAGATCGCCGCCCATTTCGAGGAATACCTGATAGATCCGGCGGCGGCAGGGCTCCCGCCCGAGGCCGAGAGCCGTCTGCTGCGGGAGCCGCTGGGCGTGGTCCTGCTTATCGTCCCCTGGAATTATCCTCTTTTGATAGCCTGCTGGAAACTCTCCTGCGCCCTTGCCGCCGGCAACTGCGTGATATTGAAACCGTCGTCGCTTACTCCTTTAAGCGCGATAGCCCTGGCCGAAATAGCCTGCGCGGCGGGAATACCGCCGGGGGTGTTGAACGTGGTCAATTGCGAAGGGGAACTGGCGGGGAGAAAGCTCTGCGCCGACTCCAGAGTAGATATGGTATCGTTTACCGGCAGTAACGAAAGCGGAGGGACCATCCTCGGGCACACCGCCCTTTCCCCGAAGAAGACGCTGATGGAACTGGGAGGGAAATCCGCAGCCATGGTCTTCGCCGGCAGCGATCTGGAGACCGCGGTGAACAGCTGCCTGGTCTCCGTGTTCCTGAACCAGGGGCAGATGTGCACGGCGATGTCGCGCATACTGGTGGAAGAGAGCATTTACGACGCTTTCTGTTCGAAATTCGCCTCCGGGGCCGGAAGGATCTCGGTCGGCGACGCCGCCGATTTCCAGACGCAGATGGGACCGCTTATATCGCAGAGGCAGAGGGAACTGGTCTCTTCCCGGGTGGAGGAGGCTTTGAGCCGGAAGGCGGAATTGCTTTGCGGGGGCAGGGCGCCGGCAGGAGAGGGCCTTGGCCGCGGGTTTTTTTACGAACCGACGGTGTTGGCGGGAGTGACCGCGGAAATGGATATCTTCCGCCGCGAGGTCTTCGGACCTGTGGCGGCGCTGTGCAGGTTCAAAGGGCAGGAAGAGGCGCTGCGTCTTTGCAACGACTCCGATTACGGGCTTGCCGCTTCCATCTGGACGGGGGATGAAGACGCGGCCCTGAAACTTGCGGCGGGGGTAAACTCCGGCACGGTCTGGATAAATACCTACGGGATGTTCTATCCGGGGCTGCCGTACGGCGGATTCAAAAAAAGCGGGTTCGGCAAAGAGTTGGGGCTGGCGGGATTCCTTGAATACACGCGCCTGAAGAACGTGGTGCTGGACAGGAGCGAAGGCGGCAAACCACTGGTGAATTACTGGTACGGTTTCTGAATGGATAAAGCGTGATTTCTTACAAGGGGGGGGAATGAACGCAGCTGCATTACTGGAAAAACAGGCGCTGGAGCATCCGGAAAAAACGGCTTTCGTTTTCCGGGGAGAGGAATTCAGTTTCCGGAGGTTAAAGGAGACGGTTTTTCCCTTGGCATCGGCCTTGTCTTCCCGCGGCATAGTCAAAGGGGATAGTGTCGCTTTATACCTGCCGGGCTGCCCGGAATACATCTTCAGCTACCTGGCTGTCTGGTGTATCGGCGCGACCGCGGTGCCGCTTGATTTTATGCTTACCACCGACGAATTGCTCTCCTGCCTGGGGCATTGCGGGGCGAAAACGCTGATCATGCGCGAAAAGGCAGGGGTTTCGGCCTGCGGGTTAAAAGAAAGACTGCCCGCGCTCTCTTCGGTCTTTGTCTGCAATCCCAAAGATACGCCTTTGCCATCCGGAGTATTCCCGTTCAAGGCGCTCCTGGAAAAAGAGCGCGATTTTTCCGGGTTCCCCGTCCCGGCGGATTCCGATCCGGCGATAATCTTCTACACTTCCGGCACCACCGGCAAGCCCAAGGGCGTGCTCGTAAACTACCGTCAGCTGGAAGCGCCGCCTAAGGCCATGGAGTATTTCGTGGACCTCAGCGGAAAAGACGCGGCCCTCTGCGCGCTGCCTTTCTCTCATCTCGGAGGTCTGATCTATATCCAGGGCTGCCTCGTGTATTCGCTTACTTTCGTGCTTATGGAGCGTTTTATTCCTGCGGAGTTCCTGAAGACGGTGGCGGAAAGAAAGATCACCTGTTTCTGGATAGTCCCTTCCATGTATTACGCCCTGCTGCAATTGAAAGAGTTCGAGAGTTCCGACCTGTCGAGCCTGCGCTGGGTGGTGACTTTCGGCGCTTCCAGCTCTCCGGAAGCGCTGCGCAGGTTCCAGAAATTCTGTCCCGGCGCGCAGCTCCTGAACGGCTGGGGCATGACCGAGACCAACGCCCCGACCGTGGTGCTTCCCAGGGGTTCGTCGAAGATAGAAAGCGTGGGGAGGCCTGCGCCGTGGGTTGACATAAGCATATTGGATGAGAACGACAGGCCTGCGCCCGCCGGCGCGGTGGGCGAAGTGGCGGTGCGCGGCTGGGTGGTCACCGACGGTTATTTCAAGGACCCGGCGCTGACGGCAGAGAGTATGCGCGGGGGGTGGTTTCATACCGGGGACCTGGGGCGCATAGACGCCGAGGGGGATCTTTTCATCGTGGGCCGGAAGAAAGAGATGATCAAGGTCGGGGGGGAGATCGTTTTTGAGCCGGAAGTGGAGTCGGTGTTGCTGCGTCATCCTGCCGTGGCTGAAGCCGCGGTGGTCGGAGTCCCCGACAAACTGCGCGGGGAAGTCCCCAAGGCATGGGTGGTGCTGAAACAGGAAGCCGCCGTTTCCGCGGAAGACCTGCGGTATTTCTGCCGCGAACATCTGGCGCGTTTCAAGGTCCCGCACCAGATAGAATTCCTGTCCGTCCTGCCCAAGAACCGCTCCGGCAAGAACGATAAAGAACGATTGCGCCTGTAGCCTGCCGGTAATTGACCGCCCGCCGGCGAGAGGGTATATGCTCGACATAAAAGATCTGTCTTTAGGGGAGCTCAAGGAACGGTTTGAGGCCGGAGGTATACGGCCTTTTCACGCGGAGCAGGTTTTTTCCTGGATATACAAGAAGACGGCGGAGACGTTCCGGGAAATGAGCGACCTGCCAGCGCCACTCAGGGAATATCTCTCTTCGGCTTTTCTTGTATACGGCGCCGTTGTCGCGCACAGACTGGTCTCAAAGGACGGGACCGTGAAACTCCTTTCCAGGCTGGCGGACGGGAACATGATAGAATCCGTGCTTATCCCGGCGGAGCGCAGGATGACGGGGTGTATCTCCGTCCAGGCCGGCTGCAGGCTGCGCTGCGCCTTTTGCGCCAGCGGCGCTCTGGGATTGAAAAGGGACCTGACCTGCGGGGAACTGCTGGAGCAGGTCTGCCGTCTGCAGAAAGAGGCCGGAGGCCGGCTCACCCACCTGGTCTTTATGGGAACCGGGGAGCCTTTCGAGAATTACGACAATCTTATCAAGGCCGTCAGGATGATCAATTCAAAAGAGTCATTCCATATCGGCGCCAGGCGCATTACCGTTTCCACGTCGGGCATACTGCCCGGGATAGCCCGTCTCGCCGGGGAAAAGCTGCAGGTCGAGCTTTCCGTATCTTTGCACGCCGCGGACAATGAATTAAGGAGCCGGCTCATGCCGGTAAACAAGGTTTATCCTTTACCGCGGCTGCTGGCGGCCTGCAGGGATTATTCACGCAAGACAGGCAGGCAGGTGACGTTTGAATACATATTGATCAAAGGGGTAAATTCCTCTTTGCCAAACGCGGTTAAATTATGTAAAATATTAAGAGGCGGGGGATACAAGGTCAATCTGATCCCGCTTAATCCTCTGCCGTCCATGGAATGGCGTCCGCCTTCCGCGGCGGAAACGGCCGTGTTCAGCTCGTTCCTGCGGAAACATGGCGTGCAGGCCACGGTCAGACAGCCGCGCGGGCGGGACATAGAGGCTGCCTGCGGACAATTGAGACTGCAATACGCGCACAACCGGTAGACCGAGAGATGCGTAGAATAAAAACAGCGGCAACCATATCCGGCATTTGCTCCCTTCCCCTGCTGCTTTTCTTTCTGGCAGGCTGCGTGGATTTTAACATCCGCAATCTAAACTCTTCCGGCAAGAACATAATCTGTTTCGGGGACAGCCTTACGGCAGGATACGGGGCCGAGCCCAACAGGTCCTACCCCGTTATTCTCGCGGGTCTTACTTCATTTAACGTGATAAACGCGGGACTATCGGGAGAGAACACAAGGGAAGCCCTGCAAAGATTAAAGACGGAAGTCATTGACAGGGAACCTGTTATGGTGATAGTGGAGTTCGGCGGCAACGATCTCTTAAGTAAACTCCCCCTGGAGGAGACGGTGAAGAACATGGGCGAGATCATAGATACGATCCAGGAAAGCGGCGCCATGGCGGCGGTGGTGGATATAAGCGTAGACCTGTTGATGGAAGAATACGGACAGGCGTTTCGGTCAATTTGCCGGGAAAAAGGCGCCATTTTCATAAGGCGCGTTATGGACGGGATAATCACCGACCCGTCGCTGAAAAGCGATTATCTGCATCCCAACAGTTACGGCTACAGGATCATGGCGCACCGCATATACCGCGCCATCATGCCTTATTTGAACCGTAACCTTATTGCCAGGAACATAGCGGCAGGCAGGCCGCGTTGATCAACCGACTATACTGATTGTTTTTACATATAAAATAGGGTATAATTTATATAAACGGACTTATTTATGACTTTTATAATATAGGATCATATGAGGCGGAACGCTTTTACAATAATGGAACTGATGGTGGTGGTGGTAATTATAGGAATATTATCATCACTGGCCGTGCTGGATTTCCAGAAGACGGTGGAGAAGAACAAAGCCAAGACCGCGGAGTACCATCTTAAAAGCATCTATGACGCCCAGAAAAGGTACAAACTGGACAACGGAGACTACTTTGTATGTTCCAATACCACGGGCGTGGTCAAAGAAGAGGAAATAGGCAAGGCGTTATTCCCTAATTCAATAAACGCCGATGCTTACAGGAATATAAGCGATACGCTTTTTTCTTACGATATACAGGCCACGGAGGACGGAGGTTATACGGCTACGGCGACGCGTAAATCGGGCATGTGTGCCGGATACGTTGTCAGCATCACCGACGCCGGAGGAGTCCCCGACAAGGAGTGCCCGGTATGGAAATGAAGAATAGGGGATTTTTTATATCGGCCGCGGTAGTGCTGTCCCTCGCCGCCGCCCATTTCTACCCGTGGCATACCGCTTACGCCAAGGATAAATACCTTAAGTACCTGCCTCAGAACCAGTTTGTGGA
>CAZAVF010000003.1:0-58211 GCA_964488935.1 uncultured Planctomycetales bacterium
GAGGAGGTGTTAAGAAAGTGCAAGACATTGATAGATCAGAAGATAACAACAAAAATACAGGCAAACCGAGAAGTGTGTATATTGCAACCTACGGTTGCCAAATGAATGTGCGGGATTCGGAAGTTATCGTTGGAATCCTGAAGCAGGCGGGGTTTGAGGTCGTTGGCTGCGAGGCGGAGGCCGATGTTGTGATCTTCAATACCTGCGCGGTGAGGGAGCACGCGGAGGAGAAGGTCTGGTCGGAGATCGGCAGGATCGCAAAACGCGGTCCGAGGCGCGAAGCAGGAGGCACGGAAGAAGTCCATAGTCGACGGTCCATAGACCACAGCAAAGGCATTAATGACAAATCTTGCGTGAACAGAATATCCGGAACCGCCGATGATCGGAAAACGATTATCGGGCTGGTGGGGTGTATGGCCAAGAACTACGCCCAGGCGGCGTTCGAGCGTTCGCCGTTCGTGGATTTCGTGGCAGGGCCGCAGGATATAGCTAAAATTCCCGACATACTGAAAAGTTTAGAAAACTCTAAACGCTATGCTCCCGGCTCTCTACTCCTGGAACGCAAGATCTGGGAGGTGGACGGTGATGTGCGGCCGGAGGATATCTATCATACCGGGTTCCGTTCGGATAATAAGCAGGCTTATGTGGTGATCTCGGAGGGGTGCTCGAACCATTGTTCTTATTGCATCGTTCCTTACGTGCGCGGGCCGCTGCGCCACCGCGGCCAGGAGGATATCCTGCGCGAGGTGCGGGAGGCGGCGGCGCAGGGGGTAAGCAGGGTATTCCTGCTGGGGCAGAACGTGAATTCCTACCGTTCAGGCGGTAAAGGGGATTTTGTCGGGCTGCTTGAGGCGGTGCACGCGATAGAGGGAGTGAAGGAGATAACATTCACTTCTTCGCATCCCAGGGACAGCGGCACCCGGCTTTTTAAGGCCATCGGCGGCCTGGAGCGGGTGAGAAAGTGGCTGCATCTGCCGTTCCAGTCGGGTTCTGACCGTATCCTGAAGGCGATGAACCGGGGATATAATAGTAAATATTATTTGGAATTGGCGCGCGAATATCGTAAAATAGTGCCGGGCGGGGAATTGAGCACGGACGTGATCGTGGGGTTCCCCGGTGAAACCGAGGAGGACTTCCAGGCCACCTACCGGATGGTGGAAGAGGTGCATTTCAATACGGCTTATATTTTCAAATATTCGCCGAGGCCGCACAGCAGGGCGGCGGGACTGGAAGACGACGTGCCGCGGCAGGAGAAGGAGCGGCGGCATAAACTGGTCCTCGACCTGCAGAAACGCATATCGCTGTCCGGCAAACAGCGGGGAAAAGCCAAATGACTTACCGATACAGTCTGAAGGATACCGGCAGGATCTACGGCCGCGCTCCTTTTTTATTCTCCGTGGCGGCGCTCTCCGCGGCTGTTCTGCTGTTCCTTGTCTGGCTGATACCGGCTTCCTGCGGGATGAACCTGGACAAGACCAAGCTTTATTTCCTCAAAGGGGATTATAAACAGGCTATCAAGGAGGGCGAGAGGACGCTGGCTCAGGCCGGCAAGGATTCCCGCGGCCTGAACGAGCTGTATTATATCCTGGGCGTCAGTTATATGAAGGACGGTAATCTGCTGCGCGCCTCCGACATCTTCGAGATAATATTGCATGAATCACGCAGCCCGGAATTCAAGGAGGAAGCCGAGATTGGCCTGGCGGACACCTATTTCCTGCGCGGGGATTATGAGACGGCGGAGAAGCATTACCGGGAGATGGAGGAACGCAGGGCCTACACGCGTTTCGCCGACGGTATCTACTACCGTCTGAAACGCTGCGCCGAAAAGAAAGGCGACAACGCGGCCGCCGCCGGTTACGCCGGCAGAATAAGCGGGAATTTCCCGCCCCCGGCCGAGGACAACGGCCTGGACGTGCTGCGCAATCCGGGGTTCTATTACACCGTGCAGGCTGGTTCTTTTTCCCGGCAGGCCAACGCCGAGGGACTGAAAGACGAGCTTTTGAAAAAGGGTTACGACGCCTATGTTGAGAAATACCAGAGGCCGGGAAGCGGCAGCGTCCTCTTCCGGGTGAAGTCGGGCAAATTCAACGACCGCGGCCAGGCTGAAGAGTCCGCCAAGAAACTCTCCAAAGAAGGCTATCCCATCCGTATCTGTCCCTGAAACCACAATGGATAAAAAGATCATTTTCATCACCGGCCCCACGGCCTCCGGCAAATCGGCAGCCGCAATGATACTTGCGGAACGCATCGGCGCCGAGATCGTCTCCTGCGATTCCATGCAGGTCTACAAGGGGATGGACGTTATCACTTCCAAGCCTTCGCCGGAGGACAGGGCGAGGCTGCCGCATCACTTGATAGACATCGTGACCCCGGTGGAGGAGTATAACGCCTTCCGCTATTACGGGGACGCCGCCGGGGCGGTGGAGGATATCTTTAGCCGCGGGAAGATACCGCTTTTTGCCGGAGGGACCGGGTTATATGTCTCCGTGGTGATGGACGGGCTTTTCTCCGGCGCGCCGGAGCGGAGCGCGCTGCGGGAGGAATTCTACAGGGAAGCCGCTTCGCCGGACGGGGCCGCCGCGCTGCACGCCCGGCTTAAGGAATGCGACCCGCAGGCCGCGGAGCGGATACATCCCAACGACGTGAGGCGGACCGTGCGCGCCCTGGAGGTGTTCGTTTCCACCGGCAGGCCCATATCCGACAGGCAGAAGGAGCGCGAGGGGCTGGCGGATATTTACGATACGCGGATATTCTGCCTGAGCCCCGGGCGGGATGAGCTGTACCGGAGCATCGAGGAGAGGGTGGAGGCGATGTTCGCCTCCGGGCTGGAACGGGAAGTGCGCGGCCTGCTGGAGATGCCGCTTTCGCGCACCGCGGCCTTTGCCATAGGACTGCAGGAATTGAAAGGTCATTTCGAGGGAAAATACGCGCTGGATGAGGCGCGGCGTCTGATGAAATTGAACACCAGGCATTACGCCAAGCGGCAGCTGACCTGGTTCAGGAAGGACAAGCGCGCGCTCCGGATCGAACAGCCGGCGGTGCGCCCGGAGGAGGCGGCGGAGATCATATGGAAAGAGTTATCACGGTAACGGTAAGGTTCAGCCACGGCGCGGACGACGGCTGGACGGTGGACGACAGCGCCCGGGAGATGGCGGAGCTCACCGCCAACACCGGCGTTGAAGTGGTGGAGAACATCATCTGTCTGCGTGACAAGCCCACATCCAGCCTGCTTATCGGCAGCGGCAAGGCCGAGGAGCTGGCTATGATCTGCGCGGCGGAGAACGTCGAGACGGTCATTTTCAACAAGGACCTCACCGGCACGCAGCAGCGCAATCTTGAGGACATCATCGGCAAGCGCGTGATCGACCGCACGCAGCTCATCCTGGACATTTTCGCCAGGCACGCGGCCAGCGGCGAGGGCAAGGCGCAGGTGGAACTGGCGCAGCTGGAATACCTGCTGCCCAGGCTCGCCGGCAGGGGAAAGCTTTTGTCCCGTCCGGGCGGCGGCATCGGCACCAGCGGTCCCGGGGAGACCAAGCTGGAGACGGACCGCAGGCGCATACGCAAGCGCATAGACAGCCTGAAGCGCGACCTGCGCGACCTGAACAGCCACCGGCAGCTGCTGCGCAAGAAGAGAAAAGAGCAGGAACTGCCGCTGGTGGCGCTGGTCGGCTACACCAACGCCGGGAAATCCACGCTTTTGAACAGTCTCTGTAACGCCGGGCAGAAGGTGCGCGACGCCCTCTTCACCACCCTGGATCCCTTGTCGAAGTCATTGCAGCTGCCCTGCGGCGAGAACGTGGTGCTCACCGATACCGTCGGGTTCCTGCATGACCTGCCGCATAATCTTATCGAGGCCTTCAAGGCCACCCTGGAGGAGACGGCGCACGCCGACCTGCTGGTGCACGTTATCGATTGCAGTCATCATCTGGCTTATGAGCACGCCCGTTCAGTGCGCCAGGTGCTGGAACAGATAGGCGCCCAGGATATCCCGATGGTCACCGTTTTGAACAAACTCGACATCCTGGAGGATAAAAGCTGGCTGGCGGCATTGCAGGCCGATATGCCGCGCCCGGTGGCGATCTCAGCCAAGATGGGGACCAATCTGGACAAACTGCTGGCCGAGATAGAGAAGGACTTCAAGGGCAGGGTAATGCAGGTGGAGCTGCTTATTCCGCACAGCCGGATGCAGCTGCTGGACCAGTTCTACCGGCACGGCAAGGTGCAGTCGGTGGAATATCTCCCGGAAGGGGTCAAGGTCAAAGGAAACCTTCCCGTGGCCGAGGCCAAACGCATGCAGGACGCCTGTTCGGTAAAGTGAGGCTCCCCGGCCGATAGTTCCGGATCCGGTGATTTTATGAAAGGGAAGGATGTTAGATATTCTAACAAAAATTGTTAATTTATCTTGACAAGTTTGTCGTGATATATTATACTTTTTACGAATCCGGATAACAGCAGGGAGGAGCGCTCCATGCCGGTTTTCAAGGTAAATATCAGGCCGGAAGAACCTGTGTATGTCATCAGCGTGGTCAGCAAACTGGTGCGTATACCTGTCTGGACCTTGCGTCAGCTTGATAAAGCCGGTATAGTCTGTCCCAGGAGGCAGGGGAAGAAATCCAGGTTATACTGCCACAAAGATATAGAACGGCTGGAATATATTCATTATCTGATGGAAGAAAAACACGTCAATATCAGCGGCATACGCATCATCCTGCAGATGAATAATAAAGGAAGCAGATCGGAGTGAAGCGGGAAGGCCAAAAATTTTTGTTTCTATTTTAGCACTCTTGTGCTATGATTGCTAATAAGGCAAAGGGGGAATGAATATGGATGTCAATAAATTCACGGTCAAGTTCCAGGAGGCATTGCAGTCGGCGGCGGGTTTCGCGCAGGAGCATTCGCATCAACAGGTGGAACCCGAACATCTGCTTCTGGCTTTATTGCGCCAGGATGACAGTCTGCTGCTGCAGATACTGGACAAGGCCGGTGTCCCGAGCTTCGAGGTCATCAAATCACTGGAAAAACATTTGAAGGAACAGCCGCGCGTGAGCGGAGCTTCCAGGGATGTCTATTTTTCACAGCGCACGGCAAGCGCCCTCAAGGCAGCGGAAAAAGAGGCCGGGGCGCTGAAAGATGAGTTCGTTTCCGGGGAACATTTTCTCCTGGCCCTGCTGGAGCACGGCGGCTCGCAGCTTGCGCGTGAGTTCCATTCTCTCGGCTTGACCAGGGACAAGGTATTGCAGGCGATGCGGGAGGTGCGCGGCAGCCGGCGCATCACGGACCAGGATCCCGAGTCCTCTTTCGGGGCGCTGGAGAAATACGGGCAGGACCTTACCGCCCTGGCCGCCAAGATGAAACTTGACCCGGTGATCGGCCGGGACAGCGAGATACGCAGGCTGATGCAGGTGCTTTCCCGCCGCACCAAGAACAACCCGGTGCTGATCGGGGAGGCCGGCGTCGGCAAGACCGCCATCGTGGAAGGTCTGGCCCTGCGGGTGGTCTCCGGGGACGTTCCGGAGGGGCTGAAGGACAAACGTATCATTTCCCTCGATATGGGCAGCCTGGTGGCGGGAGCGAAGTTCAGGGGAGAGTTCGAGAACAGGCTCAAGGCGCTGTTGAAGGAAGTGCGCGACAGTGACGGCCGCGTCATACTCTTCATAGACGAACTGCACACCATAGTGGGGGCCGGGGCCGCCGAGGGCGCCATAGACGCCTCCAATATGCTGAAACCCCTGCTTGCCAGGGGGCAGCTGCGCTGTATCGGCGCCACCACACTCGAGGAATACCGCAAATATATAGAGAAGGACAGCGCCCTGGAGCGCAGGTTCCAGCCGGTTTTCGTCGGTGAGCCTGCCGTGGAGGATACCATTTCCATTCTGCGCGGGCTGAAGGAGAAATACGAGATACACCACGGGGTGCGCATCAAGGATTCCGCGCTTATCGCCGCGGCGTCGCTTTCGGCGCGCTACATAACCGACCGCCGCCTGCCGGACAAGGCCATAGACCTGGTGGATGAGGCGGCCTCGCGCCTGCGCATCGAGATAGACAGTATGCCGCAGGAGGTGGATTCTGTCCAGCGCCGCATCATGCAGTTGGAGATAGAGAAGCAGGCCCTGAAGAAGGAGAAGGACGCCTCCTCGCGGGAACGCCTGGAAAAGCTCGAAACGCAGCTGGAAGGATTGAAACGCGACCTGGGCGAGAAGAAGAAACAATGGGAAGAGGAGAAGCGCGTCATCCAGAGCATCCAGCAGATAAAAGAGAAGATACAGGAAGCCAAGAACGAGGCCGCGGCCGCCGAGAAGGTCGGTAACCTGGACAAGGTGGCGGAGATACGCTACGGCGTGCTGATAGAGTTGGACAAGGAGATGAAGGAACGCAACCGGGAACTGACCGCCCTGCAGAAGCACAGCCTGATGTTGAAGGAGGAGGTCGGCGAAGAGGACATCGCGCGGGTGGTCGGTGAATGGACCGGGATACCGGTGTCCAATCTGATGGAGGGCGACACCGAGAAGCTGCTGAAGATGGAGGAGCGCCTGAAGGCGAAGGTCATCGGGCAGGACCAGGCCATAGAGGAGATCTCCGCCTGCGTGCGCCGCGCCCGTTCCGGCCTGGGCGACGAGAAACGTCCGCTGGGCTCGTTCATTTTCCTGGGGCCGACCGGCGTGGGAAAGACCAAGCTGGCCAAGACGCTGGCCTGGTTCCTTTTCGACGACGAGGAGGCGCTGGTGCGCATAGATATGTCGGAATATATGGAGAAATTCAGCGTCTCGCGGCTGATCGGCGCCCCGCCTGGTTACGTCGGTTACGAGGAGGGCGGCCAGTTGAGCGAAAAGGTGCGGCGCAGGCCGTATTCGGTGATACTGCTGGACGAGATAGAGAAGGCGCACCCGGACGTCTTCAATGTGCTGCTGCAGATACTGGACGACGGCCGCCTCACCGACGGACAGGGGCGCACCGTTAATTTCAAGAACACGGTGATCATCATGACCTCCAATATCGGCCAGGAGATACTGCAGGGCGGCTCCGGTAAGCCGGACGAGGCGCTCAGATCGCGCCTGCTTGCGGAGGTCAAGAAGACCTTCAGGCCGGAATTCATCAACCGCCTGGACGATATAATAATTTTCAATCCGCTGGATAAGAAGGAGATAGCGCGCATACTCGACCTGGAGATAGCGCCGCTGAAGGAGAAGCTTGAGGCCAGGAAGATCACCCTGGAGTTGACGCAAAAGGCCGGGGATTTCCTGCTGGAGAAGGGTTTCGACGCCCATTACGGGGCGCGGCCGCTGAAACGCACGGTCCAGCATTACCTGCAGGACCCGCTGGCGATAATGCTCCTGGAGGGGAAGCTCGCGCAGGGGGACAAGGTAAAGGCCGACCACCCGGCTAACAGCGACGGCATTTCGTTGACAAAGCGGTAAGGTGTGTTAAAATTATAGTTTCCGCGAAAGCGGTCGCAGCGGAACACGGAGAAGATATGGTAAAGACGGTCGATCATGACGCAAGGCGCAAAGCGGTATTGAGTTCCGCCATCAATTTTTACATAAAAGAGGCGGAACCCGTGGCTTCCGACGACCTTTCCGGGGAGTTCGACCTGAGCCCGGCCACCATACGCAATATCTTCGCCGAACTGGAAGAGGCGGGGTATCTCACCCATCCGCACACCTCCGCCGGACGCATGCCGACGGACAAGGGGTACCGTTACTACGTGGATTTCCTGCTTTCCCAGCTGGAATTGATAGAGGAGGAAAAGGCGCGCATCTTCGGCGTATACGAGCAGGGCCGCGGGACGCTGGACGCCATACTGGAGAAGACCTCGGATCTGTTGTCCGAGGTCACGCATTGCGCGGGCATCGCCGCCCTTCCGGACATGGACGAGAGGATCGTCTACCGGGGGATGCGCTATATAATCGAGCAGCCGGAATTCCGGGACGCCTCGAGCATCCGTTTCCTGATCCGCCTGATCGAGGAGAAGAAACGGCTGCTGGAGATCATCCGCAGGCACAGCAGCCGCAAAGTGGCGGTTTATATAGGCGAGGAGCTCGGATGTGAAGGCACGGAGGACTGCGCCATTCTCATAGCTTCCTACAGCGTCAAGGAACAGCCGGTGGGCAGGCTGGCCGTGCTGGGGCCGCGGCGTATGGAATACCGGCATACCATCCCGGCGCTGGAATACGTTTCCGAGGTGCTTTCGGAAGTATTGAGAGAAATATAAGAACAGGTAAGAGGCGATAATGAATAATAAAGAAAACCATAATAAGAAGAACGGCGGGAAGGAAGCGGAACTGAAGGAAGAAAAACCGCAGGCCGGGGTCCCTTCGGCGGATAATCAGGTGCTGATCGGGGAATCCGAGCTTTTGAAGCTTAAAGAGGACGCCGCCAGGGCGGCCGAATACTGGGACAGGCTGCTGCGCCAGCAGGCGGAATTCGAGAACATCCGCAAGCGCCTGGAGAGGGAGAAACAGGATTTCCTGAAGTTCGCCAACGAGGGGCTGATCGCCGAACTGCTGGACGTGCTCGACGATCTCGAGCGCACGGTGGGGCTGGCCGAAAACAAGTGCCAGGACGTGTCGGTTTTCCTGAAAGGCGTGGAAATGATACTGGCGCATCTTTACGAGTTGTTGAAACGCCACGGGGTAAAGCCGCTGGAGGCCGCCGGCAAACAGTTCGACCCGCATTACCACGAGGCGCTGATGCAGGCCGACGACGCCTCGGTGCCGGAGCACACCGTGCTGGAGGAGATGCAGAAAGGATATCTCCTGCACGAGCGGGTGGTGCGCACGGCCAAGGTGAAGGTGTCGAGGAAGCCGGGTTAAAAACAGGTCCTGGGTGTCTGGTTTTAGGTCCCGGAACAACGGAACACGAAAAATAAAAGTATCTAATTGAATATTAAATTCACCCCTGTTTTCTTGCGAAAGCAAGAAGGGGATCATTTAAGGAGGTCGGATATGGCTAAGGTTATAGGGATCGATCTGGGAACGTCGAACTCGGCAGCCGCCGTTATGGAGAACGGCAGGCCGGTAATTGTCCCTTCGGCGGAAGGAGCGGGTGTCGCTTCCGGCAAGGCTTTCCCTTCCTGGGTGGCTTTCACCAAGGACGGGCAGAAGCTGGTCGGGGAGCCGGCCAGGCGCCAGGCTTCGATAAACCCCGAGGGGACCATCTACGCCGCCAAGCGCAAGATGGGGACCGATTTCAAATTCAAGGCGATGGACAAGGAATTCACGCCCCAGCAGGTCTCGGCTTTCGTCCTGCAGAAAATAAAGCAGGACGCCGAGGCATACCTGGGAGACAAGGTGGAAGAGGTGGTCATCACCTGCCCGGCTTATTTCAACGACAACCAGCGCACGGCGACAAAGGACGCCGGGGAGATCGCCGGGTTGAAGGTATTGAGGATCATAAACGAGCCCACCGCCGCCTGCCTGGCCTACGGTCTGGACAAAGTAGGCAAGGAGCTGAAGATCATGGTTTTCGATCTCGGCGGAGGGACGCTGGACGTCACCATCATGGAGATGTGGGCTGAAGGCGGGTTCAAGGTAATGTCGACCAACGGGGACACGCAGCTGGGCGGCACGGACATGGACAACGTGCTGATCGAATACATAGCCGATCAGTTCAAGAAAGAGTCCGGCATCGATCTGCGGAGCGACAAGATGGCGACGCAGAGGCTGCGCGAGGCGGCGGAAAAGGCCAAGGTGGAACTTTCCTCCACGGTGCAGACCGATATCAATCTGCCGTTCATCACCGCAGACGCCTCCGGACCAAAACACCTCACGATGACCGTCACCCGCGCCAAGCTCGAGGACCTGATAGCTCCGATCATCGAGCGCTGCCGCAAGCCGATCGAGGACGCCCTCAAGGACGCCAAGCTCTCGGCCCAGGACGTCGACCGCGTCATAATGGTCGGCGGCCCCACCCGCATTCCCGCGGTGCAGAAGTTCGTCGAGGATCTCGTGGGCAAGAAGATCGAGCGCGGGGTGGACCCGATGGAATGCGTCGCACTGGGTGCGGCCATACAGGCCTCCATCATCAAGGGGGAGACCAAGGACGTGCTGCTTCTGGACGTCACGCCGCTTTCCCTGGGTATCGAGACCCTGGGGGGAGTCAACACCAAGCTGATAGAACGCAACACCACCATACCCACGCGCAAGAGCCAGGTGTTCTCCACCGCGGCGGACAACCAGACCGCGGTCACGGTGCGCGTGATACAGGGGGAACGGCAGATAGCCGACGCCGAGGGGAACGTCGAGCTCGGCAGGTTCGACCTGATCGGGATACCGGCGGCGCCGAGGGGAGTGCCCCAGGTGGAGGTCTCCTTCGACATCGACGCCAACGGCATAGTGCACGTCTCCGCCAAGGACCTGGGGACCGGCAAGGAGCAGTCGATCCGCATCACCGCCCCCAAGAAGCTCTCCAAGGAGGAGATAGAAAAGATGGTCAAAGAGGCGGAAAAATACGCCTCCGAGGACAGCAAGAAGAAAGAGGAGGTCGAGCTGGTCAACCAGGCCGACTCCCTGGTCTACTCCACCGAGAAATCCCTCAAGGATTACGGGGACAAGATAAGCCAGCAGGAGCGCGCCGGCATAGAGACCGATCTTAACGACCTCAAACAGTCGATAAAGGACAAGAACGTCGAGAAGATAAAGAAAGGTATGGAGGCGTTGACCAAGTCGGCGCACAAACTCGCCGAGGAGGTCTATAAACAGGCGGCGGCCAAATCACAGCAGCAGTCCGCGGGCGCCGCGGGAGAACAGGCGGCCGGAGACGCAGGGCCCGGGGCCCGGCAGGAGGAACCCAAGACAGGCAAGGACGACGTCATCGACGCCGAATATAAGGACGAGGACAAAAAGTAAACAGGTTATCGGCAATGGCTACGATACCCGTTTAGTCATCCGGTAACGGTGACGGTCCTTTTACGTTACCTTAGCCGTTACCTGGACAGTGGAAGGTATATAGATGAGCAGCAAGAAGGATTATTATGAGATACTGGGCCTGAAAAAGGGCGCCGGGGTGGACGAGATCAAGAAGGCCTACCGGGAAGCGGCCATGCGCTGCCATCCGGACCGGGTCTCCGCCGACAAGAAGAAAGAGGCGGAGGAGAACTTCAAGGAGATCTCGGAGGCCTACGCGGTCCTTTCCGACCCGCAGAAGAAACAGCTTTACGACCAGTACGGTCATTCCGGTATAGACCAGAATTACGCCTACGAGGATATCTTCAAGGGGGCCGACTTCAGCAGCATCTTCAGGGATATGGGAGGAGGCGACGCCGCCTACGGCGGGAGCATCTTCGACAGTATCTTCAGCGATCTCGGTTTCGACATCTTCGGCGGCGGTGGCGGCGAGAGCCGCCGGGGACGCGGCAGGCGCGGCCGCGACCTGGAGATAGCCGTTGCGGTCACTTTGGAAGAGGCCTATAGCGGAATAGAGAAACGGATCAACGTGCCGAGGTACGAGTCCTGCAAGACCTGCTCCGGCAGCGGAGCCAAGCCCGGCACCAAAAAATCGGTCTGCCCGCAGTGCAAGGGCAGCGGCCGGGTGGTGGTCTCCAGCGGATTTTTCCAGATGGCGCAGACCTGCCATAGATGCGGCGGGCAAGGCCAGACCATCCAGACCCCCTGCCCGGACTGCCGCGGCGAGGGGAGGGTCAAGGTAAGCAGGCATATAACGGTGAAGATCCCCCCGGGGGTGGACAACGGCTCGACCCTGCGCATAAAAGGCGAGGGGGAGGCGGGCCAGTCCGGCAGCGGAGATCTCTACGTGGTGATCGAGATGGTCCAGCATCCCCGTCTCGGCCGCAGGGGCGCGGACATAATCAGCGAGACCGGCGTCAGCCTTTCCAAAGCTGTCCTGGGAGGGGAGGCGGAGGTCGATACTTTGAGCGGCCGGGTGGAGATGAAGATACCGGCCGGCACGCAGAGCGGCAGGGTCTTCCGTCTCAAGGGGAAAGGGATGCCGGATGTGCACGGCCGCGGAGTCACCGGCGACCACCTGGTGAAGGTGGACGTTGAGATCCCGCGCAGCCTGAATCCAGAGCAGCGCAGATTGATGGAAGAATTCGCCCGCGCCTCCGGTGAGTCCCCGGATACGCGGGAGAGTTTCGTGGACAAGTTCAAAAAGAATTTCAAGTAACCCGGATATAAGCAAGCGGAGGTTTGAAATGCCTACATACGAGTATGAATGTTCGGCCTGCGGGGCGGTCTTTGAGGCCTTTCAGAGCATGACCGCCGAGCCGCTGCAGAAATGCGAAAAGTGCGGCGAGACCGGCAAGCTGCGCAGGTTGATCGGCACCGGAGCGGGGATAATCTTCAAAGGGAGCGGTTTTTACGTCACCGATTACTGCCGCAAGCCGGCCCCGTGCTGTGAAAAGTCCAAACCGGCAGGGAGCGCGGACGGCGGCGCCTGTTCTTCCGCGGGCAATTGCTCCGGATGCAAGAAAGCCGATGAGTAAGCTCCTTCCCTGGGTCCCGGCTGCGGGGGTGATGACCGCCGCCTTCATCCTCTCAAGCATTCCCGGCAGCGGTATACCCCGTTTATTTTCCTTTCAAGATATCGCGGTTCATGCTATCATGTATGCCGCGCTCGGGTTCTTTGTCCGCCCGGCTTTACGCTCAAGCCTGCCTGGACTGTCCGGGCGGCGGGCGTTCTTTTTTGCCCTGGCATTTTGTGTTTTATACGGAATAAGCGACGAATTCCACCAGTCTTTTGTCCCCGGCCGCACCGCGTCCCTTTTCGACGTTATGATAGATTCGGCCGGAGGGTTGATAGGAGTCTCGATCGGAAAATGACTAAAATAAAGCCTTTTCGCGCCGTGGTATATAACGAAGAGCGGATAGCGGGCATCGACAAGGTCGTCTGTCCGCCTTACGACGTTATCTCCCCGTCCCAGCAGGAGAATTACCTGCGCCGGGACCCGTTCAATTTCATACATATAATACTGGGCAGGGACGTGCCGGGAGAGGACAAATACCGCAGGGCCGCCGCTTATTTCAACTGCTGGATGGACCAGGGGGTACTGCGCCTGGACGACAAACCGGCTTTTTATTTCTACAGCCAGAAATACGAGGTGGACGGCAAGGTGATGCTGCGCACCGGTTTCATGGGGCTGCTGAAGCTTGAAGACAGGAAATCCTCGGTTTACGGGCATGAGCACACGCGGCTGGAGGCTAAGGAGGACAGGTTAAGGCTTATCAACGAGGTTAAGGCCAACCTCAGCCCGATCTTCGCGGTCTTTCCCGATAAGAAGAAGTTCATGCCGGCATTCGTGCGCAAGCACATCGCTCCCCGCGACCCGGACGTCTGTTTCACCGACGACGCCGGTGTCGAGCACAAAATGTGGCGGGTCACCGATCCCAGGGCCGTGAAGGCGGTGCGGGAGGCGCTCGATAAGGAGAGTATGTTCATCGCCGACGGCCACCACCGCTACGAAGTCTCCTGCGTCTACCGCAGGCAGATGAGGGAGAAGGCCGGCGTAAAGAAGGGCGGGCAGAGCTGCGATTACACCCTGGCCTATTTCACCGGCGCCGACCCCCGCGGTTTGAGCATCCTTCCCATACACCGCCTTGTGAAAACCTCCCTGCCGCAGGGCGAGAAGAAATTCCTGGAACAGCTTAAAGAACATTTCGAGGTCTCCGCCCCGATGGGCAAGACCGGGATTTTCACTTCCCTGCGTTCGGCGCCGTCCTCCGCTCACGTGATAGGTATGTATATTTCCGGCAAATACAGGCTGTTGCGCCTGAAGGACAAGAAGGCGCTCGATAAGCTGATGCCGGATAAACCCCGCGAATACCGCCTGCTGGACGTCTCGATATTGAACCAGCTGGTTTTCCTCGGCATTCTCGGCCTGCGCCCGGAGTCGAAGGACGCGTTGAAATATTCCGAGGACCACGAGGAGACAGCCGGGGCCGTGGACGCCGGTGAGGGGCGCATGGCGTTCTTCCTGCGGCCGGTGAAGATGGAACAGATAATCGCCGTGGCGCTCAAGGGCGAGAAGATGCCGGCAAAATCCACTTTCTTCTATCCGAAGCTTATCTCCGGCCTGGTCGTGCACAAACATTAAGGACGATAGATGTCTCTTTTCGGCAAACCCAAATACACGGTAGTAAAAATAAAGAAGAAGGAGATACCGGACGGTCTCTGGACCAAGTGCGAGGAATGTTTCGAGACCCTTTACAACAAGACCCTCGAGGAGAACCTGAGGGTCTGTCCGAAATGCAATTATCATTTCACCCTGGACGCCGTCTCCCGCGTGAACCTGCTGATGGACAAGGACACCTTCAGGGAGTTCGACGCGGACATGCTCGCCGCCGATCCCCTGGAGTTCAAAGGCCCCAAGACCTATATAGAGAAGCTTGAGCAGGACAGGAAGGCCACCAATCTCAAGGACGCGGTGATCACCGGGGAGGGGACGATAAACGGGCGCAGGGCGGTGCTGGCGGTCACGGATTCCCGTTTCATCATGGGTTCGATGGGGTCGGTGGTGGGAGAGAAGATAACCCGCGCCGTGGAGTTCGGCACGGCCAACCGGCTTCCCGTGATCATAGTCTCCGGTTCCGGAGGCGGCGCCAGGATGTATGAGGGGGTCTTGAGCCTTATGCAGATGGCCAAGACCTCGGCGGCCCTGGCTTATCATCACCGCAGCGGACTGCCGTACCTTTCGGTGCTCACCAATCCCACCATGGCCGGGATCATGGCTTCTTTCGCGGCGCTGGGGGATATCACCATAGCCGAGCCCAAAGCGCTGATCGGTTTCACCGGGCCCCGCGTCATCGAACAGACCATAAGGCAGAAACTTCCCCCGGGATTCCAGCGTTCGGAGTTCCTGCAGGAGCACGGGATGATAGATATCATCGTTAACCGCAAGACAATGAAAAATACCTTGAGTTTGCTGCTTGACTATATGGCCGATAAGGATGTATAATACTTATTTTAAGGCTGTTTAAAGCATAGAAATCCATTCAGATAATGCGGGAGAGAGAGAAATGGCACAGGTAAGCCTGAAGAACGTATCCAAGATCTACAGCACCGGCGTGAAAGTCGTCAACAACGTGAACCTCGGGGTGGAGAACAAGGAATTCATGGTCCTGGTCGGTCCTTCCGGCTGCGGCAAATCCACCACCCTCAGGATGATCGCCGGGCTTGAAGAGATAAGCGACGGCGATATCTACATAGGGAACAAACGCGTCAACGACGTCCCGGCCAAGGACCGCGACATCGCTATGGTCTTCCAGAACTACGCCCTCTATCCGCATATGACGGTCTTCGAGAATATGTCGTTCGGGCTGCGCCTGCGTCATTACCCCAAGAACGAGATCTCGCAGCGCGTCAGCGAGGCGGCGGAGATACTGGGCATAAAGCATCTTTTGGAGCGCAGGCCGAGGGAACTTTCCGGCGGCGAGCGCCAGCGCGTAGCGCTGGGCAGGGCGATCGTGCGCAAGCCGATGGTTTTCCTTTTCGACGAGCCCCTGAGCAATCTCGACGCCAAGCTGCGCGTGCAGATGCGCACCGAGATACACAAACTGCACATCCGTATCCAGACCACGATCATCTACGTCACGCACGACCAGACCGAGGCCATGACCATGGGCGACCGCATCGCCGTCATGAGGGGCGGCGTAATCCAGCAGGTGGCCGACCCCATGACCATATACGATAAGCCGAAGAACAAATTCGTCGCCGGTTTCATCGGGATGCCCCCGATGAATTTCATGACCGGCAGGATAGTCAAAAAAGACAGCCGCCTTTATTTCGAGGAAGGGCGCGTCAAGGTCAAGATCGTGGACGAGATGACGGACAAACTGTCCCCGTACGCCGGCAAGGAGATCATTTTCGGCATCAGGTCCGAGGACATTTACGACAAACTTTTCGCCTCCGACGCCGCCCCGGAGAACATCGTCAGGGTCAACTGCGAGGTCGTAGAGCCGATGGGGTCGGAAGTCTATCTTTATCTCAACACTGGGAAACACACCTTTATAGCCCGCGTGGGCGCGCACGACCGTCCCAAGGTCAACCAGGACATAGAGGTCGTCTTCGACATGAGCAAGGTGCATTTCTTCGATAAGGACAGCGAAGAGACCATAGTTTAGCCGGGTTCCCGGCCCCGGGAGTTTTTCCCCTGTTGACTCCTGCCGCTCGTTTGCGTTATAATATAAGCACGATGAGACCCGATAATGTTTCCCGGGTAAAAGCGCGTGGCGTTACGCAGAGGCTGTTCCTTGCCGCCTCGGCAGGCGCCGTTTTTTTTCTCCCCGTTTTTCTTCTCAAGGCGGTCCCGCCGCTTGTCCTGTTCCTCTTTTATATCGGTTTTTTTTCCATCACCGTCTGGCTTTTCGCGCGCTACAGTTCCGGGCTTAGAAAAATATCTTTCGAGGCGGAGGCCCTGCAGGAGCGCGTCAATCTCTCCGGCGATTCGATCCGCAGGCAGAAGAAGGAGATCGAATCCGCGCGCGCCAGGTCGATGCTCTACGGGGAGTTGAAGGAGATCGTGGAGAAAGTGAACAACGACCTCAGCCTGGATTCCGTGGCGCACAATCTCACCGGCGTGGTCTTCGACCTTATCGGCGGTAAGGAGGGTACCTGTTCTTTATATCTGGCCGATCCATACAGCCGCCGTCTCACCCTTTTCAAGACGCGCAAGGAGGACAAGAAAAGCGTGGTCAAGGAGAAGGAAGGCGACATATTCGATCTCTGGGTGATGCGGCATTCCGGCAACCTTCTGGTCGAGGACACGCGCAGCGATTTCCGTTTCGACATCGAGAAGGCCGGGGCGTGCTGTTCCAGGCCGGTGCGTTCCCTGATAAGCGCCCCCCTGGCCAGCGCCGATTCCTTCCTGGGGCTGCTGCGGCTGGACAACCAGCGTCCCGGTGCTTATGGCCAGGAGGACCTGCGGTTCCTTTCCGTTATCTGCGGCATAGGCGCGGTCGCCGTGGAGAACAGCATGCTTTTCCAGCGCACCAAGGAATTCGCCATACACGACGGGCTCACCGGGCTTTATACAAAAGGTTACCTGATAGAGCGTCTGCGCGAGGAGATACGCAGGAGCGTGCGCCGCAAGGGCAGCTATTTCTCCCTGCTGATGGTGGATATCGATCATTTCAAGCTGTATAACGACAATTTCGGGCACATAGCCGGGGACATCGTGCTGAAGAACCTCAGCCGCCTGCTGGGCGATTCGCTGGGGGAGTTCAGCCCGGTGATAAGCAGGTTCGGCGGGGAGGAATTCTGCGTGATCCTTCCCGACACGGACAAGAAAAGAGGGGCGCGTCTTGCCGAGGAACTGCGTTCCGCGGTCGCGGCCTCCAGGATAAGCCTGCGCCAGCAGCAGGAGAAGATAACGGTCTCGATAGGCGTTTCGGCTTTCCCGACGGACGCCGGTTACGAGGATGAGCTGATCATCAAGGCCGACAAGGCCATGTATGAGGCGAAGAACGGCGGGAGGAACAGGGTGGTGACGGCGTGAAAGGCGGGATCATGTCCTGGTCCATACTTTTATTGTCCCTGGCGGTCTATGCGTTCGTCCTGCGCAGGATGCTGGACCTGATATTGAGACGGAGGCAGGAAGAAGTGCCGTCCCTGCGGCGTGAGCTGGACAGGCTGGACGCAGAGGGCGCCGTTTCCCGTTCCGCCCTCAACGAGGAAAAAGGCAGGCTCTCCAGGATCGCGGCCCTTTATGAGCTGACAGGAGAGGTCTGCAAGTCGCTTGACGAGGAGAAACTGGCAGCGGTCTTCCGCGAGCAGGCGGTCAAGTATTTCGGCGCGGAGGTGCAGTGCGGTTTCTTCCGTCAGGAAAAGGTCCCCGAGGCCAGGCGCGAAGGGGAGTATTTCTTTCCGCTCACCATAGACGGGAATATGTTCGGATACCTCAGCGTTTACGGTTTAAGGCCGGAGGAACGCGAGCAGTTCCAGATATTCGGGCATCAGTTCATCCTAGGTTTGAAGCGCGCGGAGCTGTTCAAACGGGTGCAGACCCTGGCGGTCACCGATTCCCTGACCAGCGCGTTCAGCCGCCGTTACTGGGCGGAGCGTTTCCGCGAGGAGATCGTCCGCTCGAAACATTTCAACTACCGTTTCTCTTTCCTGATGATAGACATCGACCATTTCAAGTTTTACAACGACCATTACGGGCACCTGGTGGGGGACGTTATACTGAAAGAGGCGGCGGCCATTATCAGGGAGAACATCCGCCAGATAGACCTGCTCGGAAGGTACGGGGGCGAGGAATTCTCCCTGATATTGACCGAGACCGACAAGGAGGGCGCGCTTTTCGCCGCCGAACGTATCAGGCGCGCGGTCGAGTCCAGGCGCATCAAGGCTTACGACGAGGACCTGCGCATAACCATCAGCATCGGTGTCGCGACCTTCCCGCAGGACGCCTGCGAGATGGAGAGTCTGGTGGACAGCGCCGATAAGTTCCTTTACATGGCGAAGAACGGCGGACGCAACCGTGTCTGCTCCGCTTCCTGAAGTTTCTCTCTTTTTTTAATTTCCATCTTTTAAACTTCCCGGTAAATGATATAATAGCACGATGAGAGTGCCGTGATAGCACGAATTAGCGGCGGATGTTATCCCGTTCCGCCGGCCTTTCCTCATCCCGGGACTGCGGGAATCCCTTTACTCCGGTTCACTAATATCATTCTATGCCTGACGCTGCGGACATACAGAAGATCCTGCTGGTGCGGCCCCCGCGTTATCTCTGGCCGTTCATAAACGAGTCGGACAATTTTCTCCTGCCGCTCGGCCTTCCCTGTATCGCCGCCTCCGTGCGCAGGGCCTTTCCGGGGATAACGGTCAAGATAATAGATTGCCCTCCTTTGAAGATAGGCTGGGGGAGTCTGCGGGGGATCATAGAGCGCGAAAAGCCGGATATGATCGGGGCTGGGGAAGAGGCCCTTTATCATCATGAGGCCGCCCGCCTTTTTTCCCTCGCCAAGGATGTGGACCCGCGCATAGTCACCGTGGGCGGAGGACATTTCTTTTCCTGGATGTACGAGCACAGCCTCAGATCGTTCCCCCTGGATTTTATCGTGCGTTTCGAGGGGGAGGAGACTATCGTGGACCTTATTTCCGCTTTGCGCAGCGGCGCGGACCTTTCCGGGGTCAAGGGGATAGCCTACCGGGAGAACGGCAGGGTCGTGCGCACGGGGCTGCGCGGAATGGTCGCGGACCTGGACAGCCTGCCGCTTCCGGCTTACGACCTGATGCCCATGGGCAGATATTCCCGTTTCGGCTATATCTGGCCCCAGAGCGCCACGCTGGAACATTCCAGGGGCTGCATAGACCGCTGCAGTTTCTGTTCTCTTTGGACGTTCTGGGGCGAACACAGGCTCAGCGACATCGAAAGAGGGGAACTGGACGTCTCTCCGCGCTACCGCACCAAGAGCGTGGAGCGCGCGCTGGAGGAAGTGGACATCGTCTACAGAAAATACGGCAGGCGGTACATCCTCTGGGCCGATCCCACTTTCAACGCCCAGCCCGGATGGACCGACGAGTTCTGCGAAGGGTTGCTGAAAAGGAACTACAAGGACCTTTACTGGTGGGCGTTCCTGCGCGCCGATTTCACCCTGCGCGACGAGAAACTCGGCATACTGGAAAAGATGGTCAGGGCCGGGATGGTGCATCCTTTGATCGGGGTGGAACGCGGATGTTCGGAGGACCTGCGCCTGCTTAAGAAGACCGCCTGCACCCGCGATATGATCAAGGAGGTTTTCGCGGTGTTCAAGAACAAGTATCCGCAGGTATTCCGCCAGGGAACGTTCGTCACCTGCCTGCCTTTCGACACGCGCGAATCCATGCTCGACCTGGTCAAATACGCGGTGGAGATAGATATAGATTATCCCGCTTTCCACCCGGTGGCGCCTGTGCCCGGCACCTTCCTTTACCAGGAGGTGAAGGCCGGGGGGCGGCTGGAGGAGACGGATTTCAGCAGATACGACTGGTCGACCCCGCTGATGCCTTCGGACAAGGGATTGTCCAGGGAGGAACTTTCGGCGTTGAACATGGAGTTGAACAAGCGCTACGTTCTTTACAGACCGCATTGGCTGATACGCGGTCTCTTCTCGCCCCATAAACATAAAAGGGGGCTTTACCGCTGGTTCCTCAGGAATACCCTGAAGATGCTTTTATTGTCGCTCTGGGACATCCTGCGGGGCGGGAGGAACTCCGGCGGGCTGACCGGTTTCATGCGTTTAAGGCGCCCCGGATGGTATGAAAGCTGAGGTTTTTCGGTCCTTTCAGACGGCCGCGGGCCGGACAGGAGGCTGCATGGAAGATATAAAAGGTTCTCCACGGGATCATCTGGGAAGGCGGGTCCGGATATCATTACTGGTTTTTATACTGCTGGCCGGCGCCGCCGCACGTCTTCACGGCCTGGCGGAGAGGTCGTTGTGGTTTGACGAGTCTCTTGTGGTGCTGGAAGCCGGCAAACCGCTGCCCAAGGTGCTCAGTCAGCGCGCGGAGGGGATACATCCGCCTCTTTTCCGGTTTATAGTGCACTGGTTTATGCGCGGGGGCCGGGCAGATGATCACACCTATTGTCCGCCCGGAGAAGGGGAAGGCGGGGCCCCTTCCATAATGGCCACTGACCTGCGGGAAAGTCGGAGGGAGATCTCGCTGCGCCTGCTTCCGGTGTCGTTCAGTTTCGTTTCCATTCTTTTGTTCTTTTTGCTGGGGAGGGCGCTTTTAGGTCCCGGCGCGGCCGCGCTCGCGGCGGCGATAATGAGCTTTTCCGCTTTCCAGGTCTATTACGCGCAGGAGATAAAGATGTACGCCCTGCTGCAATTCTTAAGCCTGCTATCCTGTCTGCTGCTCATAAAGGCTCTGAAAAGCGGCAAGAAAGCGTATTGGGCAGGATACGCGCTCACCGGGGCCCTGGCGCTTTATACGCATTATTTCGCCTCCATGTTCCTGGCCGCGCAGGCGGTCTTTGTCATGTTCTATTTATCGCGCCGCGGCGACCGCCGGACGCTGGGATCCTGGGCGGGTTCCTTGTCGCTGCTGCTCATATTCTTTCTGCCCTGGAGCATTAACGCCTTGAAACACCTCCGCCGGGTGAGCGACAATTTCTGGCTGCCGTCTTTGACCGCCGGGCAGTTCTTCGGGGTTTTCAGGAATTTCTTTTTCGGTTATCACACGGGTTTTTCGTGGTTCTTCACCGGCTGGGCCGTCGTCCCGGCCGTTTCGCTGTTCGGGGCCGTGCTCATATTGAGGAAGGCCGGAGGCAGCGGGAAGGAAAGCCCCTGGGATCCGCGGGACACCGCCTTTTTCATATTTTCTTTTCTGCTGGTCCCTGCAGCGGCAGCGGCGGTCCTTTCCTTGGTCTTCCGCCCGGTATTCTTCGACCGGCCGTTCATTTTTCTTTCCGGCCCCTGTTATCTGCTTTTTGCCGCCGGGCTGTGCGGGATCTGGCGGCGGCGGCGGGCCGCGGCCGTCTGTCTGGCGGCCGTATTCCTGCTGGTCTCCCTGTTCTCACTGCGCGGCTATTACCGCAATGAATATTTCGAGCCCTCTCCCGGGGTGGTGATGCGTAAACCTCTGCGGGAGGCCGGCGGATACATTGCGCGCAATTACCATGCCGGGGACATCGTGGTATTGTCCCATCACAGCATTGTTTATCCGCTGGCCTGTTATCTGCCGCAGGGGATACGCGGCAGGACGTTCCTGCTGGATTTGCCGGTAGACAATAAATATGACCGGAGCACCCTCTTCGGTATGCTGAAGACCTCCAGGGTCAAGACCTTCCATTGGCGCGATCTGCCGGCCGGGGGCGGGGTCTGGCTGATCTGCAGCGGATGGAACAGGGAGATCGTCCCTCCCCCCGCAGATATGGCGGAGTGGCTGTCCCGCCAGACGCTGGTGAAAGAATATTGCGGGTTTGAGGGCGTGAAGATCTATTACTATAAGCCGGACAGCGGCGTCCCCCGCCGGGGAGACGGTGAATGAGGGTGCTGCTTGTAAATCCCGATTCCACCGTGGTGTCGGGCAGCTGGGCGTACCGCAGATTCTGCACGCCGATAGCGCCGCTGGGACTGGCTTACCTGGCCGCCGTCCTGGAGAAGGACGGTTTCGAAGTAGCCGTCTACGACCAGTTCGCCCTGAAAGCCGGGGACGAAGACCTTCTGCGCAGGATCGGCTCTTTCAGGCCGCAGGTGATAGGGTTTGCCGCCTTGACCACCGTCATACCGGATATCAAAAGGCTGATCGGCCGCATCCGCGAAAGTCACGCCTCCTGCACTATAGTCCTGGGGCATATTCATGCCACCTGTTTTCCCGGCGACATGCTGGGGGACGGCCTCGCCGATCTCGTGGTGAGGGGGGAAGGGGAAGCTTCGCTGCTGGAGGTGTGCCGGCATATACGTTCCGGCAGTTCCTGGCGCGGCGCGCGCGGCATAAGCTATAAGGATAACGGGATACCGGTGAATAACCCGGACAGGCCGCTCCAGGAGAAGCTCGACGCGCTGCCTTTCCCGGCCTGGCATCTCTTCGACGCCGACCTTTACACGGAAGCCCCCATGGTGGCCATAAACGGTTCCCGCGCTTTTCCCATCATCGCCTCGAGGGGATGCAATTACCGTTGTTATTATTGCTCGCAGGACAAGGTCTATCCTTATATGCGTTTCCGCAGCCTGGAGAAGGTCGCCGACGAAATGGAACATTTCTGCGACACCATGCGGGTGGGGTATTTCGGTTTCAGCGACGCTTATTTCCCCTGGGACGAGGAGAGCGGCCTGCGTTTCTGCGGGATAATGATCCGGCGCGGCCTGCATAAGCGGGTGCGCTGGTGCACCGAGACCAGGGTGGACAAGGTGACCCCGCGCCTGCTGCGCGCCATGAAGGAAGCCGGGGCGCATCTGATAATGTACGGGATAGAAGTGGGGAACGAAGCCGTGCTTGAACGCCTGAACAAGCACACCACCCTGGAGCAGGCGCGCGCCGCGGCCAGGGAAACCGTAAAGGCAGGCATTCTCTGCCAGGGGCTGTTCATCCTCGGCCTGCCGGGCGAGACCGCCGCCACCTGCAGGCAGACCATCAGTTTCGCCAAAGAGTTGAACTGCGATCTGGTGAAGTTCAACCTGGCGGTGCCTTATCCCGGCTCGCGCTTTTTCGAGGAACACGGGGGAGGACTGATAAAAGAAGCCCCGGAAAAGTTCACCAGCTGGGCTGACTGGAGCGGATTGGGCGGCGGGCTGGTTTATACTCCGGAAGGGATGGGGGGGGAGCAACTGCGTTCTCTTCAGCGCCGGGGTATGCTGGAGTTCTATGCGCGTCCCGGCGTGATCTTCAGGAGCCTGGGCTGTGGAGCGATGACCTTTAAGAACCTGGTCATGGGCGGGTTCTGGCTGGCGTTCATTTTCTTCTTCGGGAGGCTGAAAAAGATGGTGAAGGCTTTGATCCCCCTGCCCGGGAATCCCCGGGTTAAAGCCCGGGGGGCTCCACGGGGATGAGCATGAAACTGGTGGTTCCTACAAACTGGCAGGATGATCTTCTGGGCGGGGTGCCTTTATCGGCGGTGGGCGAATTCTACGGGCAGCTTGACCGCGATTTCGCCGGAGGGGGAAGGCCTTCCTGTATCCTTCCGGCGGTCAGCCGCGCCAAAGCCGGGGCGCATATAGCCGCCGTCCGCGCCAAAGGTATATCGTTCAACTATATTCTTAACGCCGCATGCATGGGCAACAGGGAATTGACGCCCGCCGGCAGGAAAAGCCTGGGCGCGCTGCTGGACTGGGCCTGCGGAAGCGGGGCCGACTGCGTGACGGTCTCGATACCGTATCTGCTGGATTTCGTCAAGAGGAATTATCCCTCTTTGAAAGTCCATGTTTCCGTTCAGGCCGGAATAAAGACCGCCGCCGAGGCGGCCCACTGGGCCGGCATGGGCGCGGACGGCCTGACCCTTTCCGTCACCGACGTCAACCGTGATTTCGCCGCCCTGCGCGCCATACGTTCGGCGGTGGACTGCGAACTGCGGCTTATAGCCAATCTGGACTGCCTTTACGGTTGTCCTTTTTTCCGTTATCATTCCCTGCTTAGTTCACACGCCTCCCAGGAATGGCATAAGAGCCGCGGTTTCCTTGTGGATTATTGTTTCTTGCGCTGTTCTCTTATCAGGCTCAAGTATCCGCGTGAATTCATCCGTTCCGGCTGGATCCGTCCCGAGGACCAGCATATTTACGAGGGGGCCGGGATAAACGCGCTGAAACTTGTGAACCGCACTATGCCCGTTCCCAGGATCAAGCGCATAGTGCGGGCGTACAGCGCCGGGCGTTACGACGGGAACCTGCTGGACCTTTTTTCCGATCCCGCCGACACCTTCGGCCGCGCCGCCCCTTCTCTACTGCGCGGCCTGTCTTTTTTCTTCCGTCCGTTCAGCGTCGACCTGCTGCGGTTTTGCAGGTTCCGCGGCCTTGTTTCTTCGCGCCGGGAAATATTCATAGATAACCGCGCTCTGGACGGATTCCTGGAATTCTTCCTGGATTCCTCCTGCGCCGGCAGGGATTGCGCAGTCTGCGGCTATTGCGAAGAGACCGCCGGCAGGACGGTGAAGATAGACCCCCTCTACCGGCGGCGCGCCATAGAAGGTTACGAGTCGTTCCTGGAGGACGCGGCAGGGGGGGCGCTTTTCCGGACGGGGAGGGACGTATGAAGCTGTCCGCGCCCACGATCTGGGACGATTCGCTGCTTGAGACATTTTCACGCGCGGGGCTGGATGAGGTCCGCGGGAAAGCGGATGCGGAGTTCCGGACTGAACACTCCGGACATATACGCAGGGTGAGAGGAAAAGGGATATCCTTCAATTATCTCATCGACGACGCCTGCCTGGACAACCGCGAATGGAGCCGGAGCTGGCAGAAGCGCACGGCCGGACTCCTCGGGCGCATAGCCGACAGCGGCGCCGACAGGGTCACAGTGAGCGTTCCATATTTGCTGGAATTGATACGGAGGAGGTTCCCGCACTTCAGGATAAATGTCTCCGCCCGCGCCCATATAGACAGCCCGGCGCGCGCCGTATTCTGGCTCGGTCTGGGGGCAGCTTCCCTGACGTTGTCCGATACCGGGGTGAACCGTGATTTCACGCTGATAAAGTCGATACGCGCGGCGGCCGGCTGTGAACTTAGGCTGGCGGCCAATAACGCCTGCCTGGCATATTGTCCGTTCTCTTTTCATCATTCGGTCTTCAGCGCGCACGCCGGCGCGGAAGACCGCGGCGCGGCGGATTACGATCTTGCCGCCTGCAGGAGAATGTTCTTTTCCGACCCGGCGCTGCTGCTGAAGGCATGCTGGATCCGTCCGGAGGACGCCGGGTTCTACGCCTCTCTCGGCGTGGATACGCTGGAGCTTTCCGGCCGCGAAATGCCTGCCGGGCGGCTGAAGCGCGTCATCAACGCCTACAGCCTGGGCAGGCACGACGGAGACCTGATGGAATTGTTCCCGTGGAAAACATTGCCCGGGGCGTACGCCTGTCCCGTGCGCATAGAGAACGCCGGGCTTGACGGATTCATCGAGCGGCTTTACGCGCGCGGCTGCGGAAGCGGTGTCTCCTGCGGGGAGTGCCGTTTTTGCGCCGAAAAGGCGCGCGAGACGGTTAAATACGACGAGAATGAGCGGCTGCGCGCGGTGAGGAGCCATGAAGAGCTGCTGAAAAGCATGAGCGGGGGCGGAACCGGGAGAGATGCGAGTTGAAGGTGGCGCTGATTTATCCGAAGATCAGGGGATACGACAGGGAGTCGTTCAGCACGGACGGTTACATCGCCAACATGAGCGGTTACCCTCCCTTGAGCCTGGCTTACGCGGCATCGATCATACGCGGCGCCGGGCACGAGGCATTGATCGTCGACGGCAACATACTTTCTCTTTCGGTGAAGGAGATCGTCTCGCGGCTTAAGGCGTTTTCGCCGGATATGCTGGGTTTCACGCTCACGACCCCCACTTTCCATGCGGTGCGGGCGTGGGCCGGGCGGATACGCGCGGAGATGGACCTCCCCGTGCTTGCAGGAGGGGCGCTGTTCGGGCTTTTTCCGCGCGAGGTGATGGGATATCCGGAATTCGATTACGGTATCGCCGGCACGGCGCGTGATTCCCTGCCGGCCCTGCTGGCGGCGCTGCAGGAGCGGCGCAGCCCGGCGGAGATCCCCGGGGTCTGCTGCCGCCGCGAAGGTAAGGTGCTGGTGAATCCTCCCTCCCCGGGGGAAGAGGGGGTGGAGGACCTCCTTTTTCCGGCGCGCGACCTGCTGCCGTCCGGACGCTATTTTTCGCCTTTCAGCGGCGGAGGCGGCTTCACCGCCATGCTGGCCTCCAGCGGATGCGCCTTCTCCTGTTCTTACTGCTGTCTGGCGGGGAATATACGTTTCCGCGGGCTGGACGGGGTGACCGCGGAGATGGAGGAATGTTTCAGGCGTCACGGGATCAGGAACATCGATTTCTACGATTCGGTCTTCACTTGCGACAGGGAGAGGACCCTGCGTCTGTGCGCCGCGATACGGAAATTGGGCCTGCCTTTTTCCTGGACGGCAAGGACGCGCCTTAACCTGGTGGACGATGAACTCCTCGGCGCCATGTCCGCGGCCGGGTGCCGGATGCTGATGTACGGCATCGAGACTTTCCACAGCGGTTCCCTGCGCCGGCTCAACCGTCCTGTCCTGTCGGCCGCGCAGGTCAGGGAGAAGGTCAGCCTCACGAGAAAGAACGGTATCGCAGCCTTCGGGTTCTTTATGCTCGGGGTCCCCGGCGAATCGGAGGAGGAGATGAAAGGGACGATAAGTTTATCAAGGAGGATAGGGCTTGATTTCGCGCAGTTCACGAAATTGACCCCGATAGGCGGCACGGAACTATACAGGCGCCAGGTCATGGCTACCGGTGATGATTACTGGCGCGAATATATCGCGGGGGGCAGGCGCGGGGATGATATATTCGCCGCCGGATGCGGCATTCCGCCGGCCGTTGTCCTGAAAGCCGTGCACCGGGCCAACATCGGTTTTTATTTCAGGCCTTCGCAGATCATGAGAATACTTTCCGGGGTCCGTTCTTTCCGCCGGTTGATGCGCTATGCCGGATCGGCTTTCAATATGGCGGTTTCCCGGCTGAAAGCCGGAAAAAACGCGAAAAACCGGGGAAATCCGGTATAATGATGCAGATAAGGAGGCGGTTAAAATGCGCGGAGAGGGAAAACCTGCGGTAAGATACCTGAAGCGTCATCTGCCTTTCATATTGTTGCTGCTGCTTTTTGCGGCCTTCCGGATAGTTCAGTTGTATTGCTGCCGTCACGTGGCCCATCCGGAAGAAGCGGCGCTGGGGTTGTTCATAAAACACCTTATCGAAGGCGGCGGGCCTGTCCCTTTTTTCGACTATTTCCTCTCGTATTCAGGCGGTTCCCTGATATCCTGCCTGCTTTCTCTGCCGTTATGCAAGACGGCCGGTGTCTCGATATTGTCGCTGCGCTGGTGCGCGTTATTTCACAGTTCCGCCATCCTGGTCCTGCTCTACTGTTTCGCGCGGAGGTTCTGGGGCGGGACCGCGGCCGTTCTTGCCGCTTTATTCTACGTTCTGTCCCCGCCGTCCTATTCCCATTATACGTCGCTTTTCCTGAGCGGAGAATATCTCGTGGTTTTCCTTGATCTGTCCCTTATGTATATCCTCCTGGCCATGTTCTTCCCGGAAGGGGCTTGCGGCAATAAAAAAAGGATTTTTCTCACCGCGCTCCTGGGATTCTCTTCCGGGCTGGCGCTGTATTTTCTCTTCTCATCCGTTTTGTTCGCGGCGCTCGCTTTCAGCGGCTGGGTCGTTCTGCGCGGCAGGTCCCTGCGCGGAAGGGAAGTGCTGTTGTACGGAGTCTTTCTTCTGCTCGGCGTGTCGCCGTATTTTTATTCTGCATGGCTGCATCCGGCGCAGAGCCGGTTCTTCCTGCTTTCGCTGCTGGAGGCGCCCTCCGGGCTGGCCGCGAAGATGAACTGGTTTTTTCCTTTTTTTGCTTCCGAATTCACGCGTTCTTTCCATTTCGAGTTCTTCGGGCATTACCCGGGGCGGTTCTTCTGGAATTACGTATACGCTTTTTTTGTCTGCGGCGCGTGGCTCTATCTGATGTGGGTGAACCGTTCGTCTTTCCGGAGTATGGCCGCCGGCCTGCTGTCTTCACGGCGGAAAGAAACGCGCGGCGGGCCTTCCGGAGCCAGGCCGGAGACGGCGCTGCTGTTGCTGCCGGTGTTGTTCATCGTTTTTTGTTTTTTCAGCGCGTATTGCCGTCAGCCGTTCTTTCATTACAGGTATTTTTTCCCTTTATACCCGGTATTGCAGCTCTTTTGCGCGATCTCCGCGGCGTCCCTGTTGTCCGGTAAAAGCAGGGCTGTAAAGGTTCTTACCCTGGCGGCAGTCTTTTTTATCTCCCTGGTCTCCTGGCGCGGTATAACGGGGATAACCGGTAAGCAGGATTTCTGGGAGTCCTATCCGCTTCCGGAAACCGTGTCGCGGCTGAAACAAAAGGGGATCAAGTACGTTTACACCGATTATTTCCTGAAGTGGCAGATATTGTTCGAAAGCGGGGAGGAAGTGCTCGCCTCCTGCGAGGGGATGCCGTTCTTCTATTTCTCGGACTTCGACGGCGTAAGCGACTCCCGTGTTTACGGCAGTCCGTACCGTTTATACGACAACATTGTGGATAAAGCGGTGCGGGAGAACATCTCTTACGCGTATCTTTTCCGGCTGGACCCGCGCCTGCCGTATTACCGGCGGCTGAAGGACTATTTGTCCTCCTCCGGGGAGGAATACCGCATAGAAACGGTCGGGAAGGAACTGGTGCTGTTCTACGGGTTCCAGCGTCCGGTGACGCCCGGGGAAGTCTCTTTTGAGACCGGTATGGAAGAATATTTGCGTAAAGACGGCGGTGAATGAATTGGTCCTGCTGTTGAATGCCCCCTGCGATAACCGTTTCTTTGTCTCCAGGCAGGCCCCCCTGGGATTGCTGTATATAGCTTCGTATCTGCGCAGGCACGGCGTGGAAGTTTCCCTTTTGGACCTTAACGCCGTGCCGTCCTGGCGGTCAGGGCTCAAGGAGGTCTTGAGGCGGGTCCGTCCCGCCATAACCGGGATATCCGTCAACTATTCCAGCCGCAGGGAGGCCCTGGAGATCTGCGGGGCGGTCAAGGCTTTTGACCCGGGAATAACGGTCGTGCTCGGCGGTCCGCATCCCACGGTCTCCCCCGGGGAATTCGCGTCCGGCCGCGCCGATTACATAATACCCTACGAGGGGGAACGCGCGATGCTGGATTTCGTGCGCGCCGGCGCCGGCAGGCCCGCGCTCAGGAACGCGTTCTCCTGCCGGCAGGAAAAGCTTGCGGATTCCGTGCGCGCGGCAGGAAGGGAACTCATCGAAGACCTGGACAGTCTTCCTTTTCCCGCGTACGACATGCTCGATATCAGGCCGTATTACATAAACAGTTACAAACGGCGGCCGATCGTTTCCGTCATGACCTCGCGGGGATGTCCGAACAGCTGTATATTCTGCAGCCAGGCCGTTTCCGGGCGTTCCTGGAGGGCGCGTTCCGCCGGGAACGTGGCCGACGAGTTTGAATGGCTGTCCGGGGTGATAGGCGCGGGGGAGATATCCGTGGAGGACGACAATTTCACGGCGGATATCGGCAGGGTTTACGAGTTCTGCGGGCTGCTGAGAAAACGGGGGATAAACGTTCCCTGGCAGCTGGCCAACGGCGTGCGCGCCGACCGCCTGACCAGGGACCTGCTGGCGGAACTCAGGGGATCCGGGTGCTGGAAGATCGCCATCGCCCCCGAGGTGGGCGACGATGAGAGCATGAAAAGGATACGCAAGGGAATGAATATGGAGCATTTCAGGAATGCCGCGCGCTGGTGCCGCGAGACCGGCATGGTCTATTACGCCTATTTCCTGATGGGGTTCCCTTTCCAGGGGGAGAAAGAGCTGCAGGCCATAATAGATTTTGCCGGGGAACTGGATCCGCTGCTGATGGACCTCTCCAAAATAGTCCCTTTCCCGGGCACGGAGATATACGATACGCTGGCTCCCGGGCGCGGCGGCGACATCTCTTATTATTACCGGGGGCACGACCCGCTTGTGGAGCGTTATTACCGGAAGGCGTACCTGGATTTCTACCTGCGCCCGGGGAAACTGCGCAGGATCATCTCCGCCATAGGGGTCAGGCAGTTTTGTTCGCTGGTGCGCTACGCCTGCCGGGTTTTCCTGGCGGGACGTTGAGGGGAGCCTGGAGGAATGAAAGAAAAAATACTTCTGATAAACGCCCCCTCCAGCAGAAAAGACTGCATCTGCGTGCTGCCTCCGCTGGGGGTGCTTTCCCTGGCGGCGTTCCTGAAACGGGCCGGGTTCGATGCCGCGGTAGCCGATTTCAACTCCGAACCCCGCTGGCGCGCCAAACTCGGCGCGCTCATCCGCGGGCAGAAACCAGGCGTGGTGGGGATATCCAGCAATTTTTCCAATACGGCCTGCAGCCTGGAGATCGCCTCGCTGGTCAAACGGATAGACGGGAACATAACCGTGGTGGCCGGCGGGCCGCATCCCACGGTCGCGCCGGAGGAATACGCCGGCGGTCCCATTGATTACGTCATACCTTACGAGGCGGAGCTGCCGCTGCTGGATTTTCTTTCCTCGGCGGACAAAAACGCCGTTGCCGGGGCGGTCTCCCTGCGGCGGGGGGACGTGAATAAGGCGGTTTCCGGCACCGCCCGTGACCCCGTGGAAGACCTGGACAGCCTTCCGTTCCCGGCGTATGACATGGTGGACCTGCGCGGGTATATCGGCAGCATATACAGGAAAAGGCCGCTGGCGTCCATGGTCACTTCCCGGGGGTGCCCTTATAACTGCATATTCTGCAGCCAGACGGTCTTTGACCGCCGCTGGCGGGCTTTTTCCGCCGGTTACGTGGTTGAACAGATGCGCTGGATGACGGGATCTCTGGGCATAAGGGAGATCCTTATAGAGGACGATAATTTCACTTATGACACGGAGCGCGTCTTCAGGATATGCGAACTTATTCTTTCCAGAGGTATAAAGGTGAACTGGCAGCTTTCCAACGGGGTGCGGGCCGATAAATTGAGCAGGGAACTGCTGGCGGTAATGAAAAAGGCCGGGTGCTGGAAGATATCCATAGCGCCGGAGGTGGGCGATGAGGAAAGCCTGAAGGCCCTGAACAAAGGCATGACCATGGAGCATTTTATCCGCGCCGCGCAATGGTGCAAAGAGCTCAAGATGGAATTCTTCTGTTTTTTTCTGATGGGGTTCCCTTTCCAGGACCGCGCCAATATGGAGAACACCGTCAGTTTCGCCCTGCGCCTGGATCCTTTGATGATGGACCTGAACAAGATAGTGCCGTTCCCGGATACGCCTTATTTTTCCAGGTTCCCGGACCGGACCGTTTACAGGGATGTCCGCAGTTATCAATACAAAGGTGCTGACCGCGAGGTGGACCGGATGTGCACAGGGGCATACCTGCGTTTTTACTCCAGGCCGGCTAAGCTGATACGCATCCTGCTGGCCATGGGGCCGCTGCAGTTCCTGCGTTTCGTGAGATACGCCGGCAATGTTTTGTGAACGCGGACCGGTGCCGGTATAAAGGCTTATATATGGAGAGAGAACCGTCCCCGGGGCGATCCCGGATAATGCTGGTCCGTTTTTCCCCGCGGCAGGGGATGAAATTGACGCATCCTCTGGGGGTGATGCCGCCGTTTGCGCTGAAATACATCCAGGCCTTGCTGGAAAGGGAAGGTTCTTTCCGCGTCGAACTGGCCGACTGTTGTCTTCAGCCGCTGCCTTTGGGCACCCTGGCGCGAAAGGCGGCGGCTTTTTCCCCGGATTGCCTGGTTATACAGGCCGACGTGCTTACCTACCGGCCGGCGCGTGAATTCGCCCTGCTTGCGCGCGGCCTGGGGATGGAGTCGCTTATTCTGACCGGCCCGGGGATCGATCCCTCGGACGCCGCGCAGGTCTTTCCGTTATACATAAGCGGGGAGGGTGAAGTTAAGACCGCCGGGATCATAAATGAGTGCGCGCGCTCCCGCGATTTCTCCTGCGGCCGCCTCCGTTCCCGCGCGGCGGATTGCGCGGGTAAGGAATTCCTGGTGGAGGATCCCGGCTCACTGCCGTTCCCTTCTTACAGCCGCCGGGAAATGGAGGGCTACGCGGGGATATTCCCGCTGCGTTTCAACGGCAGGGCAAGGTATGGTTTCGTGCTGTCGGGCAGGGGGTGTCCCCATGCCTGCGGTTTTTGTTCCGGGGCGATCAGGGTGAGCTGCGGTTCACGGGTGCGTTCCCGGAGCCCCGGGAGCGTGGTGGACGAAATGATGTCGCTCTGCCGCGCCGGCGCCAGCGTCATTTCTTTCGCCGACGACGACTTCAGTTGTTCGGAGAGCCACGCGGCGGGGATATGCGAGGAGATACTGCGCAGGAAGTTCGGCGTGCGCTGGACCGCGCAGGCGCGCCTGGACGAGCTTTCCCGGGAGTCCGTAAAACTGATGAGGCGTTCCGGGTGCATACTCCTGCGCCTGGGGGTGGAATCCGCCTGCGAACGGGTGCTGAAAGGATTGGGGAAATGTCCTGATCCGGTTGAATGGAAGAGGCGGGCCGGGCTGGTCTCCGGATGGCTGGCCCGCGAGGGGATCGCCTGCGACGCGATGTTCATGATAGGCAGCCCGGGGGAGACGGAAGCGGAGATCGGGGAGACCATGGCGCTCTGCCGCTCCATGGAACCGGATTTTATCCAGGTGCACTATTACGCCCCCTATTCCGATTCGCGCATGTCCGCCGGAAGTTCCCAGTGCCGGCCGCCGCATCATTATGCGGTACCGGAGCGCAGCCTGAGCGCGGTCGGGACCCGTTCGTTGAGGCGTATGAGGGCCGCTTTTTATCTGCGGCTGTTCATGGATCCTTTTTTCATCCTGCGTCATCTGCGCAGGTACGGGGTGTTCTATTTACGCAATCCCAGGCTGCTGCTGCGGCTGTCCGCTATGCTGTTGAGTTTTTGAGGGAAGAGAGAAATGCGCAAGTTCCCCAAGAGGAGCATTCATATCGATCCGGGAGAGCCGGCACGGCTTCTCAGGCTGGCGCGTTCGGGAGAACTGCTGCGCGGCGCTGAAATAGAGAAATTCGAGCGCGCCGTGTCCGGGTTCACCGGAGCGGGATATGCGGCCGCGGCCGGGTCCGGACGCTGCGCGCTTTCCCTGATCCTCGAGGCGGCGGGACTGCGCGGCGGAGACGAGATAATCGTCTGCGCTTACAATTATCCCGGTCTGGTGGCGGCGCTGCTGAAAGAGAATTACCGGGTCGTCCCGGTGGACGCCGGCCCCGCAGGGTTCCAGATGGACGTGTCCGGGATGGAGAGCAGGATCGGCCCCCGCACGCGCGCCGTGATCGCCACCCATTTATACGGGCAGCCTTGCGATATAACCGGGATATGTTCCGCCGCGCGCAGGCACGGCCTGACGGTGATAGAGGATGCCGCGCATTCCCTGGGGACCAGGATCGGCGGCAGGCATACCGGCACTTTCGGGGATTTCGGTTTCCTTAGTTTTTCCGGTTCCAAACCGCTGAATACCTCCTGCGGCGGGATGGTCCTGACGAACGGCAGGGAATCATACCGGAAGGTGGTTTCCGGGCTTGACGCCTGCGTTTATCCGGACCCCGTGGACCTGGTACGTATGCGCCTTTTCACTTACGCGTATTCTTTCATTACGGGCAGGTCATTTTTCGACCTGGCAGGCTATCCGGCGGCACTGCTGGCCGGATTGTCCGGCTGGGACCCATGGGTGAAGTATAACAGCATGCCGCGCGGCGAATTCGCCGACCGGAAGTTGAGATTCAGCAATATGCAGGCCTGCATCGGCCTGGGGTATATGGATTGGTTAACGAAGATGCTTGCCGCGAGGCGCCGCTGCGGCGAAAGGCTGTACCGGGGATTAAAGGTGACGGGCGCGCTGCCTGCCCCCGCGGAGGGCTGGAACTATTTTATGATACCGCTGCGGGCAAAGGACAGGCGCAGGCTGTCCAGGAAACTGCTGCTGCGCGGGATAGACGCCAATACCGGGTACGCCTATGACTGTTCGTTCCTGCTGAACACGGAAAATCCCCGCGCCGCATCGCTCGAAAGGAGCACTCTTCTGCTCAACCTGCCGTTCGATACGCGGGATGAGGAAGTGGATTATCTGGCGGAGCAGTTGAACGCGCTCTCCGGTGAAATGCTGGGGGCCGGGTAAGGCCGCGCGAGGGGTTCTTCGTGCGGGAATTACGCACAAGGCCGTTACTTTATACATGCGCGGCCGGAAATGCGCCATTAAGGGAAAGGTGGACGATGAAACTTGTGATGCCGACGAACTGGGACGACGCGCTGGTCCCCGAATATAAGAAGCTGGGAATAGCAGAGTGTTACGGCAAGCTTGCCGTGGACGCCGTGGGAGGGGGGCGGTCGGCGTTCATTCTCCCGGACGTTTCCCGCGGACGGGCCGCCGGGCATATCCGCAAGCTGCACGGGGCGGGGATCAAATTCAATTATCTTTTGAACGCCGCCTGCGGTTCCTTCCGGGAGTTCAGCCGTTCCGGGGACAGGGAGGTGCGGAAACTGCTGGACTGGCTGGCCGCCTCCGGGGTGGATTCCGTTACCGTGGCCTCTCCGTATTTTCTGCAGATGATCAAGAAGAGATATCCGGTGTTCGGGACCTGCGTCTCCACCAATGCAGAGGTCGCTTCCCTGCAAAAGGCGCTTTTCTGGCAGGAGCTCGGGGCGGACCAGATCACGCTTTCGCATAACCTGGCGAACCGCGATTTCGCCCTGATAAGGCTGTTGAAGAGAAAAGTCTCCTGCGAATTGAGACTGATCGCCAACACCAGCTGCCTGACGGACTGCCCTCTTTCGAGGTACCATACCGCCTACGACGCCCACAGCTCGCAGGCGGATTCTGCGCGCAGGCCGGGGTTCGCCGTGGATTATTGCAATCTTTTCTGCAAGCTTATCCGCCTGAAAGACCCGGTGAAATTCATCACCTCGCAGTGGATAAGGCCGGAAGACCTGGCGGTCTATGAATCCGCCGGTATCGGGACGTTCAAATTGATAGACAGGCGCTGCTCCACGGAGAAACTGCTGCTCATCGGGCGCGCTTACGCCGGAGGCAGATACGACGGCAACCTGGTGGACCTGCTGCCGATGTTCCACGGCAAGACCGTGCTTGATCCCCGCACGCTGCCGCTGAAGTTCCGGTATTTCTTCCACCCCCGCGAGCTCAATCTTTTTTCCCTGGTCGAGCTCGGGCACATACTGCAGGATTTCAGGATCCGCATAGACAATGCCAAACTGGACGGTTTCATCGGGAAATTCGCCGCTTCCGGCTGCCCGCCGGAAGGCTGCTCCGGCTGCGGTTATTGCGCGCGCGTTGCCGGTGAGGCGCTGAGCTACGATAAAGAATACCTGGATTCCCTGCGCGAAAGACACGGTAATTTCCTGGAGAAATTCGTCAACGGCGACCTGTTCCACTATTGAAAGGGCGTATGATACAGAAAACCGTATCCGGTAAGAATGATCCCCCGCTGCTTCCGGCGGCGCTTTTTCTGCTGGCGCTGGCATTGAGGGTGCTGAACCTGCAAAGGTTCGATCTGCAGTTCGACGAACTTTTTTCCTTTATCACGGTGGGAGCGCGCGATCTGCCCGGGCTCGCCGCGGGCTATATGAACAGCAGGCCGCTTTTCATTTACAACCTTTTCATGAGCTGGTGGCAGGGACTGGGGCAGGGGGCTTTTTTCTACCGTCTGCCTTCCGCGGTCCTCGGGGCGGCATGCGTCCCGGCGGTATACCTGCTGGGCCGCGAGATTTCCGGGCGCAGGACCGGCCTGATCGCGGCGCTGTTCACCGCGCTTTCGGCGTTCCACGTCAACTTTTCGCAGGAGATCTCGCCGTACGCCGCGGCCTGCCTGTTGATGACGGTCTCTTTTTACGCTTTTTTCCGCTGGCAGCGGACCGGCGGCAGGCGTTATCTGCTGCTGAACCTCGCCTGTAATCTCGCCGGCCTGTACCTGATCTATTATTACGCGATGACAGTGATGCTGCAGCTTTGCGTCTATCTTTGCGCCAGGAAACGTTTCAACGGCGGGATCAGGCGCTGCGCGCTGCCCGCCGCCGTTTTTCTGTTTCTATGCCTGCCGTGGCTCTTCCTGGCGGCGCTGGAACTCGGCCGGGTCATCGCCTTGAAGAGCGCCGCCTGCGGCGGCGTATATTCCATCACGCCGTATAACACCCGGGTTTCGTTGATGAGCCTTCTCCACAGCCTGGCGAATTTCAGCGCCGGGTATTACTCCCCGGCTCCGGCGCGGGCCGCTTCTTTACTGCTTTTGTCCGGATTGTTCTGCGCCGGGACGCTGTGTTTCTATAGGAGGGACAGGCTTCCGGGGTGGCTGGTCCCCGGGGCGCTCCTGGCGCCTATGCTCTGTCTGCTCCTGGTTTCGCGCTTCGCGCTGATCTATACGGACAGGTATCTGCTCACGAGTATGCTGTTTTTCTACATCGCCGCGGCCTGCGGTCTGGAGCGGTTATCCGCCCGGGCAAGGCCGGCGGCGGCAGCGCTGACGCTGTGTTTGTTCGCCTTGCAGGCGGTATCGCTATACGGTTATTATGCGGACCGCTGGACTGTTCCCCTTGAACAGCGGCAGGGGATCGATACCAGGAAATCCTTCAAAGCGGCGGCAGCTTACCTGGATTCGCGTTTCGCCGAAGGCGACGCCCTGCTGCATCTTTCCGAGAATTCGACGCTTTCCTTCGATTATTATCATCACTTCTCCGGCGGGGCCCGCGGCAGGATGGTCTCCCTTCCGGAAATGATCGGTTTTATCGAGGATTACTTTTTCACCTACAGGACATCTCCCAAAGTGGCCCTGCACGACCTGCGCGGGCACGCTTTTCATCTTGTGCTTCTGGATGGAAGCGGCAGAAAAGGGCGTTCCGGTATCGTCTTCCCCGGGCGTGACTATCCCAGGATATGGGTCGTGCGTGCCGGGTGGGACGGGAGCGATCCGGGGGCGCTCCTGGATATGTTCGAGTCATCGGCGGGAGGCGGTTACGCGCTCGAGGAAACGGCCGATTTCGGGGGGGTGCGCATAATGCTTTATAAAAACAGGGCCGCTGTTCCCGGCTTCACGGTGCAGAGATGAAAAGGCTGGTGCTGGTAAATCCTCCTTTGAGCAGCAGGCAGCAGGGATCGCTGCTGTCGTCCGCGATAGGCAGGACGGTCCCTTACGGCCTTTTGAGCGTGGCGGCGGCGGCAAGGAAGGCCGGTTACGACGTCAAGGTGGTGGATGCGGCCAATTCCGGTTACGGTATACGGGAGGCCGCCGGAGCGGTGACCGGGCTGCGCCCGGATTATATCGGCATCTCCGCGGTCACCGTTTCCGTCAAGAACTCCGGGGCGCTGGCGGGGGAGATCAAAGAACGCGGCTGCGGCGCCCCGGTCATCATCGGCGGGATGCACGTGAGCGCGCTTCCGGAAGCCACAATGAGGGAATTCCCGGCTTTCGACATCGGGGTGGCGGGCGAGGGGGAGGAGACCATAGTGGAGCTGCTGGCCGCGCTTGAGAACAGGACCGGTCTGCATCAGGTAAAGGGCCTGGTCTTGCGCGAGGCAGGCGGACCGGTGAGGACTGCGGAGCGGCCTTTCATTTCCGATCTCGATTCCATACCGCTGCCGGCGTGGGACCTTATGGGAGATAACAGGACTTTCTACCGGCTTTCCGCCACCTCCCACATAAGGCTGCCGGCGGCCCCCATCGTGACCTCCCGCGGCTGCGTATCCAGTTGTATATTCTGCAGCTGCCGGGCGATGTTCGGGGATTTGCGCTGCTTCAGCGTGCGTTACGTTATGCGTATGATAAAACAGCTTGTGGACGATTACGGCATAAAGGACGTCAGCATTTACGACGACAGTTTCGTATCCCGCGGGGAAAGGGTCCGCGAATTCTGCGAGACGATCCTGAGAGACGGGCTTTCGTTCTCCTGGTCCTGTTATTCCCGCGTGGACCACGGGGACGCGGACCTCTTCCGTCTGATGAAAAAGGCCGGCTGCTGGCAGATAAGCTACGGCATAGAAAGCGGCTCGCAGCGCATTCTGGATTTCATCGGCAAAGGGGTCACGCTGGAGCGCATAGAACGGGCCGTCGACGATACCAAAAAGGCCGGGCTGCGCGCCCGGGGGTTCTTTATGCTGGGGCATCTTTCCGAGGACCGGGGCTCCATCAAGGAGACCCTGCGGCTTCTGCTGAAGTTGAAGCTGGATGATTTCCACATCGCTTATTACAACCCTTTCCCGGGGACCAGAACGGCGTCTTTGGCTGACCGCTACGGCACGGTCGATCCGGACTGGGACAAGATGAACATGCATAATCCTTCTTTCATTCCTTTCGGGCTGACGGTGCGGGAGCTGGAATCCTCCTCCAAATACGCCTACCGGCGGTTTTACTTCCGCGCCAGGATCATACTGGGGTACCTGGGCGTAATATTCCGTTACCCGGAGAATATCCTGCGGGTCCTGAAAGGGTTCAAGGCGGTCGTCTGCAAGATAATCATGAGCGAAACATGAAAGGGGCGAGATGAAAATACTTGTGACCGGCGTGCCCGGATGGCTGGGGAACCGTTTCCTGGAGATGCTTTTCGCCTCGCAGCTGGGTATCCCGGAGAAATGTTCGGTCCGCTGCCTGGTCCAGCCTTCCCGGGCGGCGGAGATGGTGCCGGACCTTACCGGGGCGGGCAGGGTGGAGATATTCCCCGCCGACATCACCGGGGGGGCATCCCTCAAGGGCGCCTGTTCCGGTGTGGACGTGGTCTTCCACGCCGCCGGGCTAATCCACCCGGGCAGGCCGGCGGAACTGTTCTCCGTCAATACCCGTGGGACGCTCAATCTTATATCCGAGGCGCGCGCAAGCGGCGTCACCCGGTTCGTATACATAAGCAGTAATTCGGCCGCGGGGGTCAACAGGGCGCGCCACAAGCCGATGCGCGAGACCGACGGACCGCGCCCGTATATGAATTACGGGTTGAGCAAGTATTATGCCGAATGCATAGTGAGAAGCTTCCAGGCAACGGCAGGAATGGAGACCGTGATCCTGCGTCCCTGCTGGTTCTACGGCCCGAACCAGCCGCGCAGGCAGAGCAGGTTCTTCAGGATGATCCGCAGGGGGGACCCGCTCATCTTCGGGGACGGCTTCAACCTGCGCAGCATGAGCTACGTGGATAATGTCTGCCGCGCGATGGCGCTGGCGGCTTTGAAGAAAGAGGCGTCGGGCCGCACCTACTGGATCGCCGACGCCAGGCCGTACACCACCCTGGAGATATACGGCACGATCGCCGGGCTGCTGGGGGTAGAACGGTTCAGGCCGCGTTTCCTGCCCGGGTTCGTCCCCGATGCCTGCGCGCTGGCGGACAGGGTATTGCAGGCCGCCGGGTTGTATCTGACGGAAATGCACGTGGCCGGTGAGATGAACAAAGACATCTTCTGCAGCGTGGAAAGAGCCGAGGCCGAGCTGGGATACAAGCCTGAGGTGGAACTGCGCGAAGGTATGAGGCGTTCCATAGAGTCCTGCAGGAAGAGGGGGGAATTGTGAGATGTATCTTATAACCGGCGGGAGCGGATTTCTCGGGACCGGCCTCGCGCGCAGATTGACCGTCTCCTGCGGTATTCCGGTGCGCATCTTCGATCTGCGCGCCGGGAGGGACCTGCCGGCCGGGGCGGAATTCTTCCGCGGGGACATGCGTGAACCGGGGGACGTCGCAAGGGCGGTCGAAGGCGCAAGCACGGTCTTTCATCTGGCTTCCTTTTTGCCGTGCGCCAGGGCGGGTAAGGAATTCTACAGGGTCAACGTGGAAGGCACGAGGAACCTTATGGAGGCCTGCCGCCGCAGCGGGGTGGAACGCGTGGTTTACGTCTCATCCAGCAGCGTCTACGGGCTGCCGGCAGAGCTGCCTCTCAAGGAGGATTCCCCCGTCAATCCGGCCGGGGATTACGGCAGGAGCAAGCTGCTTGGCGAAGAGGTCTGCCGCGGCTATGCCTCTTGCGGGATCGCGGTCCCGGTGATCAGGCCGCGTTTTATAGTCGGCCCCGGCAGACTGGGGCTTCTGGAGGTCATCTTCGGCTGGGTGCGGGAGAACCGGAACGTTTATACCATAGGCAGGGGGGACAATCGTTTCCAGATGGTGGGCGTTGAGGACCTTATAGACGCCTGCCTGCTCGCCGCCGCTTCCGGCAGGAACGGCGTTTATAACATCGGAGCCGACGGCGTCCCTACGGTCAGGGAACTTCTCGCCGGTCTTATCCGGCACGCGCGCAGTTCATCCGCCCTGGTGCCGTTGAACGCCGCCGCGGTCAAACTCGGGATGCGCGTCCTGGACGCGCTGAACCTTGTGCCGTTCTCGCGGGAACAATACTTGCTTGCGGACCGGGAATACATACTGGATACGTCGAAAGCGAAAAAAGAACTCGGCTGGAGCCCGAAATATACCCATGCCGCGGCCTTCAACGCCGCTTATGACTGGTATATCGGGAATCAATCCGGACGCGGGGAGGGGAATATCAGCGATCACCCCCCGGAGAAGATACTTCGTCTGCTGAAATGTTTTTCGTGAATGATATGGAGCCCCACGCCTTCACCAGGCGTGGTACCTTTAAATTAAATGCCTTCGGGGCGGAATCCCCCGAAGCAGAACATCGAGATATTTCAAGCGGTTTTAGTGCGGGATTAGCTCGTGCGTTCCTGCACGGGTTTACACCCGTGGCTTCATGCGAAGGGGGATGAAAATGACGCGGTTTTCCGGGAAGGCTTTTACCTCAGGCAGGGACCGCCTTGTCCTCTGGGGTATCCAGCTCAGGGCGGCTCACTGGGCGAAGAACGGTCTGGTGTATTTTCCCGTGTTTTATTGCGGAGGCGGTTTTCTTCCCGGCGGCTTTGCCCGCGCTTCCGTTCTTTTTGCGGCCTTCTGCCTGTTGTCGAGCGCGATGTACCTGGTCAATGACATGGCCGATCTGTCCTGCGACCGTCTGCATCCGTTCAAGCGCGCGCGTCCGCTGGCCTCCGGGGAGTTCCCCCCGGCCCTGGTCCCGGCGCCGGCGCTGATATTGGCGGCGGCCGGCCTGGGCGCGGCTTTTTTTATGGTGCGCTGCGCGTTCCCGGTCCTTTTCGCTTATCTGCTTAACGCGCTGGCTTACACTTTTTTCTTCAAGAAGAGAGCGTTCCTTGATATACTGTCGCTCGAGGCGGGGTTTTTCCTGCGTCTGGCGGCGGGCGCGGCGGCCGCCGGCTGCCGGATGGATAAGAGCGTTCTCGTCTGTATGTTCTTTCTTTGTCTGTTCTTCATTCTCGCCAAGAGGCGCTCGGAGCTGGCGCTTTTGAAAGACCGCCGCGTGGACCTTTTATCCACGCGGAGAGTCTTTCGTATTTACGGGGAGAGAGGATTGGATACCGCGCTGAAGGTATCGGCTGCGTTGTCGATCTTTTCGTATCTGTTCTTCGTTTTCAAGGCTTTGCCCGCGCGTTCCACTGTTCCGTTCTGTCTGCTCCTGGCCACCGTGCCGCCGGCCGCATACTGCCTGCGGGAATACACTAAGATAATTACGTCGGGGGAGACTGACGGCATTTTTCGCAGCGTTCTGAAACACACAAATGTCCTGGCGGCGTCCGCCGTATGGGCGTTGTTCTTCGTCTTGGCGGCCGTCCGGCGGTAGCGTATCGCGCCGGCGGGCCTGTAAATACGGCTCGTCCGCCGTGGCTGCTCGGCGCTCACGGCGGTAAAACAATGGGAGGCAACGAATGATAAAAACCGCAGCTGCCGCTATACTGTTTTCTCTGCCGCTGGTCCTTCTGGGGCATTGTCCCTCGGCGGCGGAACAGATAACCCTGAAGAACGGGCAGACTTTCGAGGGAAAGATAGTCTCCTATAACGACGAGATCGCCCAGATAGAGAGATTCGGGGTGGTGGTCCCTTATTTTATCTCCGAGATACAGAGCCCGGCCCTGACCGGCGACGGGCGGGCCGTTTCCCTGGTGAACGCCCAGTGCGGCTTTTCCATCAAATGGCCCGCGGACTGGAGTTCGCACGAGGTGGATATGGGCAGGGATTCGCCGCTGCTGCTGTACGCATACGTCGGCGATCTCTATAAAATAAAGGAGGATTCGCCCAGGATCTACGTCACTGCCTGGAGGGACAACTCGCCGCTGGAGGAGACGGGGGCTAAAGTCATAGACGATCTTTTTAAACATTCCTCCGCATCGGGAAGCACTCCCGTCATAAGCTCGCCGCTTAAGCCGGTGACCGTCAACGGTTTTGCCGCGGTCACCTTTTCTTCCGACTTCAGGGATCTTTACGATGAATGGGAGAAGGTGTGGATGCACGACGTCAGGGTGGATAGTTACCTTTTGAACTCCGGCGGGATAATGATCCTGCTGGATCTTGTTTATCATAACGACCGGCGGAGCGCGGAAGAGCTGGCGGTGTACGGGGAGACGCTGAAGTCGCTGCGCCTGATCCCGCCGGAATAACGCCTCAGCCCCCGGATACCGCAGAGGATGACATAAAATGATCGGCCGCGTGCTATTGATAAATCCCCCCGGCAGGGGGAAATATTGTCTCACCAGGCAGCCTCCCCTGGGGCTGTTGTATATCGCCTCTTACCTGAGGGCCGCGGGCGTGAAAGTCCGCCTCCTGGACCTCAATGTCGTTCCAGGCTGGCGCCGGCGGCTCAAGGCGGCCCTGCGGGAAGACACGCCGCTGCTGGCGGGGATATCCGCCAATTTCTCCAATACGGTTCAGTGCGCCGAGATCGCGTCTTTGGTCAAGGGGTTCTCCGGGAAAATAAAGGTCGCGGTCGGCGGTCCCCAGCCCTCGGCGGTCCCGGAAGATTATCGTATCGCCTGCATAGATTACGTTATACCATACGAGGCGGAAAAGGTAATGCTGGACTTCTGCCGTTCCGGCGGCAGGTATCCGGTGCCGGGCGTCCTGTGCTGCGGCGACGCCGATTTCCCGCGCTCCTTCGGAAAAATAGAACGCGACCCGGTAGAGGACCTGGACAGCCTGCCTTTTCCGGCTTATGAACTGGTGGACGTGCGGCGTTACTATACCTTCGGTTACCGGACCCTTCCGCTGGTCTCCATGGTCACATCCCGCGGCTGCGGGCACGGCTGCATTTTCTGCAGTCAGGTAGTCACGGGCAAAAAATGGAGAAGGCGCAGCGCGGAGAACGTCGTGGACGAGATGGAATGGCTGGTGAAGAAGATCGGCGCCCGGGAAATATCCATAGAGGACGACAATTTCACCGCCGACCAGGGGCGCGTGTCCGATATCTGCGGTCTGATCGGGAAGCGGGGATTGAAATTCAACTGGCAGCTGCAGAACGGCATCCGGGTGGATTGTTTGAGCCGGGAATTGCTGCGGGAACTGAAGAAAGCCGGGTGCTGGAAAGTGGCGATCGCCCCGGAGGTGGGGGACGGGGAGTGTATGAAGCAGATCCGCAAGGGCATGGCGCCGGAGCAGTTCCGTTCCGCCGCGGCCTGGTGCCGCGAGGAGGGCATGGTCTATCTGGGGTATTTTATGATGGGCTTCCCCTTCGAGGGCGGGGAAGAGATGGAAAAGACCGCCGCCTTCGCCAGGCAGCTGGACCCGGTTTGCATAAGCCTGACAAAGCTCGTGGTGCTGCCCGGGACGCCGCTTTTCTCAAGCCGGCCTTCAAAAGCCTACGCGGGCAGGATATCGTATTTCTTCCGCGCCCGGGACAGGCTGCTGGAGCGTAAATACGCCGCGGCCTATTTCAGGTTCTACGCCCGGCCCCGCAAGCTGCTGGAGATACTCTCTGTTTTCGGCCCGCGCCAGTTCTGGAGGCTGGTGTTGAACGCTTTCGATATGTTCCTGCTCGGGAGAGGATGAACCTGTAAGATGCCGCGATTGCTTCTGCTCAATCCGCCGTCCGACCGCATGGCCATCAGGGACAACTATTACGGATGTTCTTCCAAGGCCGGGTATTACTGGCCGCCGATAGACCTGCTGGCTTTGAGCGGGGAACTCCGCCGGTATTTCGAGCTTACGGTGGTGGACGCCGTGGCGGAAGGACTGTCCGCGGAGAAGTGTCTGGGGCTGATCGGGGGGATAGTTCCGGACATAGTGGTCATGCTCGCCGGTCCGGTCAGCCTGAAGAGCGACCTGGAGTTTGCCGGGAGGATCAAGACGGCCTTCGGGAGCAGGATATTCGCAGGCGGCGGGCCGCTGCTTTTCCACGGCAGGAAATTCATGGCGCGGTATGATCATATCGACGGCGTGATACTGAATTTCGTCGACAACAACCTGGCTGAGCATATCCTGCGGGGACGGGAGGGGCTGAACCTTCTTTACCGGCACGGCGGCGGGGATATCCGCGGCGAAGAGCGGATCTCCTGCCGAGGGGATTTCCGTTACGGCGTCCCCGCGTATGAGCTGTTCCCGCTTGAGCGTTACCGCACGCCATTGTCGTTGAAGAAACCTTTGACCTGCGTCAAGGCTTCTTTCGGGTGCCCGGTGGGATGCCGGTTCTGTCTTTACGGCAGACTTCCTTATGCCGCGCGCGCCCTCGACGACCTGTTCGCGGAATTCCGCTATTTGAAGCGCGCCGGAATAAAAGAGATAATGTTCTCCGATCCGAATTTCACCGTCGACCGGGCCAGGGTGGAGGCGGTCTGCCGGGGGATCTCGCGTCATTGTCCGGGGGTCTCCTGGAGCGCCGCCGCCCACGCCGCCTCCATAGACCGCGGCCTGCTGCGCGTGATGAGATCGGCGGGTTGCCATCTGCTGGAGATCGGCGTGGAAAGCGGGAGCGACCGCATACTCGCGCTTTACGGGAAAAAGAGCGGACGCGCCGCCGCCCGGAGGGCCTTCGACGCCTGCAGGCGGGAGGGGATCGACGTGCTGGGATATTTCATTTTCGGCCTGCCCGGGGAAAGCGCGCGCGATATGCGTTCCACTCTCGACCTGGCCCTGGCGCTGGACCCCTATATCGCCTCATTCTCCGTCGCCTGCCCCTATCTTGGAACGCTTTTGGAGGATGAATGCCGGCGTAACGGCTGGATAGGCCCGGATGCGGAGGAGTTCGACTCCAGCGGGAAGGCTTCCATAAACTGCGGCGGACTCGCCCCGGCGGAGGTGGACAAAATGAAGGAATACGCCTACCGCAGATTTTATCTGCGGCCGGGAAAGATATGCAAGACAGCTTTACAGTCTTTAAGAAGACAGCCGCGGGATTTCCTTTATTACCTGTGGTATTTTATCACGCGGGCGGCGATGGCAGGCCGTTTCGGCAGGGGACAGGCGCGGTCCCTGCCCGGCGGCGCCGGGGGCAGGGCCGCGGGCGTTTGAGTTTTTCGCTTGAAAAACGGCCGCCTTTAATATAGAATACACTCCTGTAAGTTTACGCGGCACCGTCCTAAACCGTTGAAGCGGTTATTTTATCCTGAAGCCATAGAAGAATGAAAAAACACCTGAAACCGGGCCGTTTTATCGTCGCGATAGACCTTGGGGGGACCAATATAAAAGGCGCCTTGTTCAGCCGCGCGTTCAAAATGCTGGACAAAGTCTCGGTTCCCACTCCCGCCGGAGGCGGCAGGCGGGCGGTCATCGGCGCGATACTGGAAATGACGGACGGTCTTCTGCGCCGCCGGGAAATAAACGCCGCTTCCGTCGCCGGCGCGGGAATAGGCGTGCCGGGCCCGGTGGATTTCGACAGGCAGGTCATACATTTTCTGCCCAATATACCGGGCTGGAAGAATGTCCGTTTAAGTTCTTTGTTCTCCGCCGCCCGCGGTATACCCTGCGTGGTGGATAACGACGCCAAGATGATGGCTTTGGCCGAATACACGCTCGGAGCGGCGAAAGGCAGCCGCAACGCGGTCTGCCTTACCCTGGGCACGGGCGTCGGCGCCGGGTTGATCATCGGGGGGGAACTTTACCGCGGCGCGGACAACGCCGCCGGTGAGATCGGGCACCTGCCTTTGAACGAGAACGGGCCGGCGTGTCCCTGCGGCGGCAGGGCCTGTCTTGAGCGTTACGCCGGCAACGGCGCCCTGCTGAAGGAAGCGCGGGCAGCTCTCGGGGCCTCAATGACACTGGAAAAGGCGAGCGCGCTGGCGGCAGGGGGAGACGGGAAGGCCCTGGCTTTCTGGCGGAAAGCATCGGCGCATATCGGCATAGCTTTCGCGGGATTGTGCAACGTGCTTAATCCGGACGTGATAGTCGTCGGCGGCGGGGTCTCGTCGGCGGGACGGCCGCTTTTCGACGGAATAAGAGAGAGCCTGCTGCGCCGGGCGATGCCTGTGCAGGGCCGCAGGGTGAAAGTGGTGAGGGCCGCGCTGGGCAGCGACGCGGGATTAATAGGCGCGGCTCTTGCGGCCGCCGGGAGGGCGTGAGGATGAAGATATTTCTGGATACGGCCAATACCAGCGAGATAAGGGAAGCGGCGGCGCTGGGATTGATAGACGGGGTGACCACCAACCCTACTTTGATGGCGAAAGAGAAACGGGACCCGCAGGAGGTGCTTAAGGAGATATGCTCGGTAGTCAGCGGCCCTGTCAGCGCGGAGGTCATCAGTCTCGACTCCGGCGGCATGGTGGAGGAGGCGGCGCGGCTTTCGCGCATCGCCGGCAACATCGTTATAAAAGTCCCCCTGATCAAAGAAGGGCTCAAAGCCGTCGGGATCCTCTCCAAAAAAGGGATAAAGACCAACGTGACGCTCTGTTTTTCCCCCACCCAGGCGCTGCTGGCGGCGAAAGCCGGGGCGGATTACATATCCCCTTTTATCGGCAGGCTGGACGATGTCTCCCAGGAAGGCATAGGGTTGATCAAGGACATAAAACAGATCTACGGCAATTACGGTTTCAAGACGCAGATCATCGTGGCCTCCGTGAGGAACCCGGTGCATGTCGCCGAGGCGGCCAAGATCGGGGCGGACATCGCGACCATACCTTACGCGGTGATCGAGCAGCTTATCAGGCATCCCCTGACCGATATCGGGGTGCAGAGGTTCCTGAACGACTGGAAAAAAATATCCCAGCTTAATCCTGCAGCGGTTTGAACTGCCCCGGGGGTCAAATGAGAAGATCATTCGTAGTAAACGGTTTGCTCACGGCGGCGCTGCTGGCGGCGGCGGGCGCCGGGTTCGCGCAGGACACGGAGCAGGGCGTGACCGTCAACGGAGACAACGTGGAGTATTCCACGGAGGAGAAAAAGGTCTCCGCTTCGGGCAACGTGGAGGTCAAATACAAGGACAGCACCATGACCTGCGGCAGTCTGCAGGCGGACACCGTCACCAAGGACACCCGGGCATCCGGGAACGTCAAGGTCTCGGACGCCAGGGGCATCATCGAGGCCGAGTCCTTTTCCTATAATCTGAAGACCAAGACCGGCGAGGCGAACAACGCCGCTTTCAATTCGCCGCCTTACTTCGGCAGGGCCGGTTCGGTGAGCAAGGTGGGGGCCAACGAGATAATCGCCAGGCGCGGTTATTACACCACCTGCGAATACGATACTCCGGATTACAGGCTGAGCGCGGAGGAGATAGATTTCAAGACCGGCGAGCGCATCACGGCCAGGGAGAACGTTTTCCGGATCTGGAATATGCCTTTGTTCTACCTGCCGTATTTTTCTCATGCCCTGGGCGATCCCTTCATGCACGTGCAGGTGACCCCCGGCACCCGCAGCGGATGGGGGCCGTTCCTGCTCACGGCGACGCGTTTCAACATCTGCGACAACGCCGACGGGCGCATATACCTCGATTACAGGAGCAAGCTCGGCACGGCGGAGGGTTTCGGCACCAATTACGACACCAGGGCGGCCGGTAAAGGCAACTTCAAGTTCTATTACGCGCACGAAAAGGACACAACCCTTGACGAGGGGACGCCGGACGAGTTCGAGCGGTACCTGATACGCTGGCGCCACAAATGGGACATAGACCGCAGCACCTCCCTGATCAACGAGTATTACAGGATCAGGGATTCCAAGTACACGCTTCTCGGCGCGGACCATTTCATACTCAAGGATTATTTTTACAGGGAATACGAATCGGATTCCAGGCCGCTGTCATACACGCTGCTGCACCACTCGTTTTCCCGTTCCAGCCTGGACGTCCTCCTGCAGAAACGCACCAACCGCTGGTACGACCAGCTGGAAAAGCTTCCCGAGGTCAAATACAGCCTTCCCGACGTGCCCCTCGGGGACAGCCCGTTCTATTTCGAGAACGGCAGCTCTTTCGCGAACCTGAATTATAAAAAGGCGGTTCCTTCAGCTTCCTCCGCGGACGTCTCGGTCAACCGGCTGGACACCTACAACAAGGTCTCCCTGCCTTCCAAGGTCGCTTTCGTGGAGTTCACCCCTTTTGCCGGCAGCCGGGAGACGTTCTACGACAGGGACATAAACAATTCATCGGTGGGACCGCGCACCATTTTCTACGCCGGGGCGGACGCCAGCACCCGTTTTTACCGCATCTTCGACGTGCGTTCGCGCCTGCTCGGCATGGACATCAACGGCTTGAGGCATGTGGTCACCCCGACCGTCAAATACGCCTATAACCACGAACCGACGGTGCAGGCTGAGCGGCTTAAATATTTCGACGAACTGGATTCCATAACCCGCAGCAACGCCTTCACGTTTGAATTGTCCAATAAACTGCAGACCAAGCGCAGCGGCGGGGGCCGGGCGGACATAGCGGAACTGCGCCTGCAGACGGACTATTCTTTCGATCCCAGGACGGTAACTTACGATTCCGCCACTTTCCGCCAGACCGTGACCGAATCCGGCAGCAAGTTCGGCGACCTGCTCATCTATCTGGACGCCATGCCTTACGACAACGTCCGTTTCAGTTCCGCGGCCAGGTACGACCACGTCGGCGACTATTTCAAGGAGATAAACTACGATATCAACTATCTCGTAGCCAAGGAGCGCTCTTTCGGTATCGGGCAGCGTTACGCCAACAAACTTTACGACAACAACTACGGAGGCAACCAGCTGACCTTTAACACCGTCTGGAGATTCAACCCCAAGTGGAAATTCGAATTATACGAGCGTTACCAGGTGAACAAGACCACCCAGAGGGACAGCGGTTTCATAGAGCAGCAGTATATCCTTTCGCGCGACCTGCACTGCTGGATAATGAACCTCGCTTACGACATCAAGGAAGACACCGGGCACACCATCTGGGTGATCTTCCGCCTGAAGGCGTTCCCCGAAATGGAATTCGGTTTTGACCAGTCTTATCACGCCCCCTCTTCAGGTTCCCAGCAATGAAAAAAGGATCTAAGATGCCCGAGACCCGCACGGATAATTTCTCCATATTGAAAAGGAAGATAGCGCGGAAGAAGGCGGCGGTGGCCGTGATCGGGCTCGGTTATGTCGGCCTGCCGCTGGCGGCGGAGTTCGCGCTCAAGGGGTTCAAGGTCACGGGCGTGGACCTAGACGAAGACAGGGTGAGGCGGCTGAACCGCAACACTTCCTATATCTCCGACGTCCCTCACAAGGTCATATCGCGCACCGCCGCCGCGGGACGGCTGCGCGCTTCCGCAGATTTCAGCCTTTTGTCGGGCGCCGACGTGATATTGATCTGTGTCCCGACCCCGTTGAAGCGCAAATACCATCCGGACATCTCGTTCATAATCTCGGCGGTCAAGCAGATCAGGAAGTACCTGCGTCCCGGCCAGCTGGTGATACTGGAAAGCACCACTTATCCCGGCACTACCCAGGAGGTGATACTGCCTCTTCTGGAATCCTCCGGCCTGGTCTGCGGCAGGGATTTCTTTCTCGTCTTTTCCCCGGAACGCATAGACCCGGGCAACAGGAAGTTCCCGGTCAACAGGATACCGAAAGTGGTGGGCGGGGTGACCCGCGAAGCCTCCGAACTGGCCGCCGCGCTTTACCGCCACATAACCTGCGCGGCGGTGGCCGTTTCCTCCCCCCGCGTGGCAGAGACGGTAAAACTGCTGGAGAATACCTTCCGCATAGTGAACATCGGGCTGATAGACGAGATGGCGATGATGTGCCATAAGATGGGCATAGACATCTGGGAGGTCGTCGGGGCCGCAAAGACCAAGCCGTTCGGCTTCATGCCGTTCTACCCCGGCCCCGGGGTCGGGGGGCATTGCATTCCCAAGGATCCGCTTTATCTCTACTGGAAGGCGAAGTCGTTCGGGTTCAGGTCGAAATACATAAAACTGTCTTCGGACATAATCAATCATATGCCGCGTTACGTGGTGGACAGGGTGGAGGCCGCCCTGCGCTCGCGCGGCAAACGCTTAAAACGGGCCGGGATACTTGTCTGCGGGGTGACTTATAAAAGGGACATCAAGGACCTGCGTAAATCCCCGCCCCTGGATATCATCGAGATCCTGCGTTCCGGGCAGGCGGACGTATCCTACCACGACCCGCTGATCCCTTATTTGAAGATCGGCTCAATAGACCTCAAGTCGCGACCTCTGTCTCCCTCGACCCTCAGATCCTGCGACTGCGTGATTATCGCCACCGACCATTCATCCGTGGATTATGACCTGATCAGGCGCCATTCCGCTTTCATTTTCGATGCGCGCAACGTTTATCCCGCCGGGGCGGGGATAGAAAGACTATGAGCGCCGGGAAGAGGGCGGCGGTGGTCGCCGGCGGAGCCGGCTTCATAGGCCTTCATTTGTGCCGCCGTCTTCTAGGCGAAGGCATGCGCGTGCTTTGTATCGATTCCCTCGTGACCGGCGATCTTTCCGGATTGCGCGGTTTCAGGCGCGATCCCCGTTTCGATTTCCTGCGTTCAGACATAAACCGGCCTTTCAAGCTACCCGGCAGGACGGATTATTTCTTCCATCTGGCCTGCCCGGCTTCACCCAAGGCGTATATGCGCCTGCCGCTGTTGACCCTGCGCACGGGGTCGGCCGGGACGATAAACTGCCTGGAGGCGGCTTCTTCGGCAGGGGCGCGTTTTATCCTTGCCTCCACCTCGGAGGTCTACGGCGATCCGCTGAGGCATCCCCAGCGCGAGGACTATTTCGGGAACGCCGACCCCGTGGGCCCGCGCAGCTGTTACGATGAAGCTAAACGTTTTTCGGAGGCCGCCGCCGCGGCATACCGCGGTTCCGGAAAAGTGGAGGCCTGCATAGCCAGGATATTCAATACCTATGGGGAAGGAATGCTGGCTTCCGACGGCAGGGTGATCTCCAATATGATCTGCGCGGCCGCCGCAGGCAGGGCTTTGCCGGTTAACGGCGACGGCAGACAGACCAGGTCTTTCTGTTATATATCGGATATGGTGGAGGGCCTGTTACGCCTGGCGCTGCGCGGAGTGCCGGGGCCGGTGAACCTCGGCAACCCCCGGGAAGTCAGCATCCTCAGGCTGGCAATGATGATCAACCGCCTGACCGGCAGCAAGGCCGGGGTGCGTTTCTTGAGGGCTTCTCCCGGGGATCCGCAGAAGCGGAAACCGGACATCTCCCTGGCGGTGAAGCTGCTCGGCTGGCGTCCGGAGGTACCGCTTGAAGAAGGACTGCGCAGGACCTGCTGGTGGTTCAAAAATACCGAAGCAAAAGGCATGAAGCAGGAAGGACAATAATTTGAGTAAAGAAGCAGAAAATGTGGTTTCTTTTACGGTATTTGCATGCTTCGTGCTTCGTCTTTCATCCTTCGTTAATTTTAGAACCTGAGTGGAGTCCCTCTCCTTCTATTTTCCGGCGAAGCCAGTGCTTCGCCGGTACACAGCGCTTATTCGGTCGGCTGGTTGCTTATTCAGACGACCTCCCCGTAGCTTCACACGAGTGAACACTTGGCCTTCCGATTGGCCAAGGTGTAACACACGAGTGAACACTTGGCCTTCCGATTGGCCAAGGCATAAGCACACAGGTGCAATACTTAGCCTTCCTTTCGGCTAACGTACAACCGGGTTAAAACCCGGGGATTTCTGGGATAGGGGATTGACAAGGATTTTCAAGGATGTTATATTGTTGCAAAAGGAGATGATGTAAAATGTCAAAAGTAGAGATCAAGAAAGACGAGTCGTTTGAAGCGGCGCTTCGCCGTTTCAAGAGGCAGATTGAGCAGGAAGGCATCTTGAAAGAGGTGCGCGACCGCAAGCATTACGAGAAACCGAGCGAGAAGCGAAGGAAAAAGGCGCGCCGCAAGCGTTAAAGCCGCAGATATGCCTTTTTCACTTTCTACCTCCTGGAATGCCTTCCGGCATTCTTCCGGGGAGGAGATGCTTGAGGAGATACTCGCCCTGGGGTTCACCGGCGTGGAATTGAGTTTTAACCTTACCCGGTCAATGGTGGACGGCGTAAAAAAAGCCGCCGGAGAAGGCAGGGTAAGGGTATCCAGCGTGCATAATTACTGTCCGGTCCCGGACGGCATGGAGAGACACCGGGCCCTTCCCGATTGTTATTCCATGTCCTCACCGGACCGCGAAGAGCGCGCGGCGGCCGTGAAATTCGCCAAGAGAAGCATAGATACCGCCGCGGAATTGAACGCCGCGGCGGTTGTTCTTCATTGCGGCCGTGTGGAGATGCCGGACAGGACGCGGGACCTGATAGCCGTATGCAGGCGGGGAGAACGGGAGAGCGCTCTTTTCTGCGGGACAAGAGAAGCGTTCATCCGCGAGCGGGAGCAGGCCGCCGGTGTCTTCTTTTCCAACGCCCTGCGCAGCCTGGAAGAACTGGACGCTTACGCTTCGCGCCTGAAAATAAGACTCGGCATAGAGAACAGGTTTTATTACAGGGAGATCCCCTCTTTCGAAGAAACGGGGGAGATATTCCGGCGTTTCGGCGGTTCAAGTCTCTGTTTCTGGTATGATACCGGCCACGGCAGGATCATGGAGGACCTGGGGTTCGCCGCGCCGGACGGTTTCCTGGGGAGATATTCCCGGATACTGGGCGGGCTGCACCTGCATAATGTGAAGGATTTCCAGGATCATCTTCCGCCGTCTGCGGACGGGGATATAGATTTCCGGCTTATTGCCGGGGAGATAAGGCAATGCCCGGTCCGGGTGATAGAAGCGCACCATCCGGCTGCAGGGGAAAGCGTCTCCGGGTCACGTTCCTTCCTTGAAAGGATAATAGATGCTCAAGGCGCGTTCCCGTAAACCGGCGGCCGCGGGGCGGTTCTACGAAGGCACTCCGGATGCGTTAAGAAGGCAGGTGGGATCGCTGGTCGACCGGGGCTGCGGGAAAACGGACGCCATAGGATGCATACTGCCGCACGCCGGATATAAGTATTCCGGGAAGATCGCCGGGAGCACGGTCTCCCGGCTGCGCATAAGGCCGCACATAATCCTTCTGGGGCCCAATCATACCGGAGCGGGGGACCGTTTCAGTTTCTCTTTGCAGACCTGGGAAACACCCCTGGGCGCATGCGGGCCGGATGACGAGATGGCGGAGGCCCTGGCGGCCGAATGCGGAATGCTTAGCGAGGACGACAGCGCGCACGCGGCCGAACATTCGCTGGAAGTGGAACTGCCTTTTTTTCAATATCTCGGCGGGGATTTTCGCATATTCCCCGTATGCATAGGCGCGGGCGACCCGGCGGAACTGCTGGAATTCGGGCGCGGCATCGCGAAAGCGGTTAAGAGGTCGTTCCCTCCCGGAGCGGTGCTTATCGCGGCCAGCAGCGATATGACGCATTACGAGGAGAGTTCCGGCGCCGGAAAAAAAGACAGGGCGGCGCTGGAGGCAATATCGATGCTTGATCCGGGGGAGCTTTACCGGCGGGTCGCGGAGATGGATATAAGCATGTGCGGTTACGCCCCGGTGATGTCGATGCTTGAGGCGGCTAAACTGCTCGGAGCGGTCAAAGCGGAGATCACGGGATATTCGAACAGCGGCGAGGTGAACGGCGATTTCTCCAGCGTTGTGGGTTACGCCGGGGTGGTCATCTCCTGAATACGGGGAAAGGGAAGATAAATGGACAAGGAAGAGAAGAAGGTGGACGAGTCCTGGAAAGATTCGGTGGATAAAGAGAAGTCGTCCGGCGGCAAGGACGGGGGTTTTACTCCGCCGGAGGCGGATTTCAACATCTTCGTCACCAGCCTGGCCTTGCAGGCGTCCATTGCTCTTGGAGCAGTCGCCAACCCCGCCACCGGCAAAAAGGAGGCCAATCCTTCCCAGGCGAAATTCCTTATAGATACTCTGGCGATGCTGCAGGAAAAGACTTCCGGCAATCTCAGCGAGGAAGAAGGCCGCCTGCTGGAGGGGGTTCTTTACGAACTGCGTATGCAGTTCGTGGAGCATAATAAATAGATTTGAGGTGCCGCGGCCCGGTCCTTCGACCGGTTCCGGCAGGAGGAACGCCGGTATGACGGCTGGTGAACGGACCAAGAATGATAGCCCCGCAGGGATGGATAAGGAATTGATTGATATATTGGTCTGTCCTGCCTGCGGAGGGGACCTCAAAGTATTGCAGGAAAGTATCTCCTGCCTGTCCTGCGGCAGGCGTTATCCGGTCAGGAACGGGATCCCGGTATTGATAATCGAAAAGGCGGCATTACCGGACGGAAAAAGGTAGGTTTCTCATGGCTGCTTTGAAAAAGGTACTGGTCATACACGGCCCCAACCTGGCGCTGCTCGGCAGGAGGGAGCCGGCGGTATACGGCAGGACGACACTGGGGGCCATAAACGCGCTTTTAAGGAAATGTGCGGCGCCGCGGAATGCCCGGCTTTCTTTTCTGCAGTCCGATATAGAAGGGGAGATCGTCGGGAAAATAGGGTCGGCGTCCGGCAGTTTTGACGGTATACTTATCAATCCCGCGGCCTATACTCATACCAGCGTCGCCATCCGGGACGCCATAGCCGCCTCAGGACTGCCGGCGGTGGAAGTCCATCTCTCCAACGTTCATTCACGCGAACAGTTCCGGCGCAAGTCCCTGATCAGCCCGGTGGCAAGGGGCGTGGTCGCCGGCTTCGGCGCGGAAAGTTACCGGCTGGGCCTCGAGGCCCTGCTGGATATCCTTCAGTCTGAATGAATATCCCGGTCCTAAAGGCACTAAGAGAACAACTGGCGGCCTGCGGCGGCGGGACCGCCATGCTTTTCACCGCGCCGTCCAACGTTTCCTATCTTTGTTCCTATCCATGCCGCGATTCTTTTCTGCTGGTGAGCGCCAAAGAGTGCTTTTATTTCACCGATTTCCGTTATTTCGAGGAGTCATCCCGCGCTATAAAAGGCTGCGGGATCATCCGGGTGGAGTCTTCGCTTTCCGCCTCCGTGAGGGATATCTGCCGCAAGCTCAAGGTGCGCAGACTCGCTTTCGAGCCGGAGCACATGGTTTTCCTCTATTACAGCCGTCTTTCCGCCGCGCTTGGAAAAGGCACGGAACTGTTCCCTTTGCCGGGAGTGGTGGAAGGGCTGCGCAGGGTAAAGACCGCGCAGGAGATGAAGAATATACGCGAGGCGGTACGTATCGCCGCGGAGGCGCTGCGCGGGGTCCCCCGTATGCGCCTGGCGGGAAAAACCGAGAAAGAAGCGGCTTTTGGGCTGGAGTCGCATATGCGCGGACTGGGGGCGGACGGCCCGGCGTTCGACATCATAGTCGCCTCCGGCCCCAATTCCAGCAGGCCCCATCATCTTACTTCAGAACGTAAAATACTTAAAAACGAACCGGTTCTGGTGGACCTGGGAGCGGATTACCGGGGCTACAAATCCGACTTGACAAGGGTTTTCTTTTCGGGTAGAATTACTCCTCTTGAGGCAAAAGTGTATGAAATCGTGCTGACCGCGCAGAAAAAGGCCCTTGAGGCCGCGGCAGCCGGCGTCCCGGCCTGCGATGTCGATTCCGCCGCGCGCAGGCATATAGAGGAAAGCGGATACGGCAGGTATTTCGGGCACAGCCTGGGGCATGGAGTGGGGCTGGACGTCCATGAACTTCCGCGCGTCTCGAAGAACGAGAACGGCTGGCTTTTGCCTGGAATGGTCTTCACGCTGGAGCCGGCGGTTTACCTGCCTGGGAAGTTCGGTATCAGGATAGAGGATATGGTCCTGGTCACCGGGAAAGGAGCAGAGGTACTCAGTGGCGATCTCGATAAATGAATTCAAGAACGGTTTGACCGTCCTGGTCGACAATATAGTGTACGCGGTGCTGGAGTTCCATCACGTCAAGCCCGGCAAGGGCGCGGCCTTCGTGCGCGTAAAACTGCGCAACGTCAAGAACGGCAGCGTTCAGGAAATGACCTTCCGCGGGGACGAGAAGATAGAGGAGGCATACATCGAGGAACGCAAGCTCCAGTACCAGTATGTCTCCGGCGGTATGTATTATCTCATGGATCAGGACAATTTCGAGGAGATAAGCATAAACGAGAAAGATATGGGGGACAAGACCAAATTTCTCCTGGACAACATAGAAGTCACCGCCTGTTTTTTCAAGAACGAAGTGCTCACCGTTAACCTGCCTAATTTCATCGAAGTGAAGATAAAGCATACCGAGCCCGGCATCAAGGGCGACACCGCAAAGAGCGGGACCAAACCGGCCGAGATAGAGACCGGGGCCGTGGTCCAGGTCCCCCTCTTTATCGAGATAGACGACACCATAAAGGTCGATACCCGCAGCGGCGGATACGTGGAACGCATAAACAAGTGATGCCGCTTTCCGGAAAGGCAGGTGCCAGATGAACATAAAAGAGATCAAGGATATGGTAAGCCTGATGAACGAGAACGGGCTCGTGGAACTGGAGATCGAGAAAGAAGGCATGCGCATCCGGCTCAAGAAGAGCGGTTCCTCCGCAGAGGGCTACCCCGGGCCGATAGTGATAGAAAAGGAAAAAGTGAGCGATGTCCAGCAGGTCAGGGAAGCTCCGGCCGCGGCCGGAAAGACCCCCGCCGGCAACACCATAGAGATAAAATCCCCCATGGTAGGGACGTTCTACAGGGCGCCGTCCCCGGAAGCCCCGCCTTACGTGGAGGTCAACCAGCCTTTGGAAGTGGGACAGGTGATCTGCATCATAGAAGCGATGAAACTGATGAACGAGATAAAATCGGAGATAAAGGGAAGGATCGTGCAGATCCTGGTGGATAACGCCGAACCGGTTGAATTCGGACAGCCTTTATTCCTTATCGAACCCGTCTAAAAAACCGCTGCCGATGTTCTCTAAAATTCTGATAGCCAACAGGGGCGAGATAGCCCTGCGCATAATCCGCGCCTGCCGGGAACTGGGCGTGAAGACCGTCGCCGTATTTTCCGAGGCCGACAGGAACTCCCTGCACGCGCGCATGGCCGACGAGGCGGTCTGCATAGGCAAGGCCGCCAGCGCGGGTAGTTACCTGAATATACCCGCGATCATAAGCGCGGCCGAGATCACCGACGTGGAGGCGATACACCCCGGTTACGGTTTCCTGGCGGAGAACCCCCATTTCGCCGAGATCTGCGAATCCTGCAAGATAACCTTCATAGGGCCGACCACCGAGAACATCCGTCTTATGGGCGACAAAATGGCGGCGCGTCTCTCCATGCAGAAGGCGGGGCTGCCGATCGTCCCGGGCAGCACGGCAGTGATCGAAAAAAAAGAGGAAGCGGTGAAGATAGCCAAGAAGATCGGCTATCCTGTGATCATAAAGGCCTCCTCCGGCGGCGGCGGCAAGGGAATGCGCATTTGTCATAACGACATCAGCCTGATGAGCAGCCTGATGGTCGCCCAGCAGGAAGCGGACAAGAATTTCGGCAATCCGAACGTATACATAGAGAAATATATCGAGAAACCGAGGCACGTCGAGATCCAGCTGCTGGCCGACAAGCACGGCAAGACGGTTTATCTCGGCGAGCGCGACTGCAGCATCCAGCGCCGCCACCAGAAGCTGCTGGAGGAGTCGCCGTCACCGGCCATAGACGCCAGACTGCGCAGGCGGCTCGGAGAGCTGGCGGTCAAAGGCGTGAAATCCGTGAGCTACGTGAGCGCCGGCACTATGGAATTCCTCCTCGACGCGCAGAACAATTTCTATTTCATGGAGATGAACACCCGCATCCAGGTCGAGCATCCCGTTACCGAGATGGTCACCGGCATGGACCTGATAAAGGAGCAGCTCAGGGTAGCCTGCGGGGAACGCCTTTCGGTGCACCAGGAGGATATAAAGATCAACGGCGCGGCCGTCGAGTGCCGCATAAACGCCGAGGACCCCGAGAAGAACTTTATGCCCTGTCCCGGCAGGATCGATACCCTGCTGCTTCCGGGCGGCCCGGGGGTCAGGGTGGACACCCACATATACCAGGGATACGAGATCAGC
>CAZAVF010000004.1:0-48284 GCA_964488935.1 uncultured Planctomycetales bacterium
TGCCGAAAGCCGCCGGCCTGCGCAGGTCCAGGTAACGGTATTGCAGGCGCATCTCCTCGTTTATCTCTCCGCCGTCCTCTATCTCGAAAGGCGGCGTCAGGCTGGCGTTGAGTATCTCCAGCTTTTGCCCCAGGACCTCCACCTCCCCGGTGGCAAGCTTGGGGTTGACCGTGTTCTGCGGCCTGCGGTTCACCTTTCCGGTCAGCTTTATCACGTATTCACTGCGCAGTTCCTGGGCAAGCTGGTAAGCCTCCGGTGCCTCCCTGGGGATAAAGACCACCTGGGTGAGCCCGTAACGGTCGCGGATGTCTATAAAGATCAATTTGCCGTGGTCCCTGCGGCGCGCCACCCAGCCGCAGAGTACCGCTTCTTTCCCCTCGTCGGCGGAGCGTAATTCCCCGCAAGTATGGGTCCTATACATTTAGGTTCAGCCTTTCTTTTACCGCCTCTATAAGCAGGTTTCTCTGAACAGGCTCCTGGGAGCCCGTGGACATGTTTTTTATCAATACCGTGCCGGATTTAAGCTCATCCTCGCCGATTATCAGCGCCAGGGCCGCCCCCTGAGAATTGGCGGAGCGCATCGCGCCCTTTATGGATTTTCCCTCGTAATCGGTATCCGCGGATATCCCGCAAAGACGCAGTTCCGCCAGTATCCCCGGGCATGCGGCGCGCGCCGCCGCCCCGAGAGGCACGATGAAAACCCGCAGGGCTCCGGCTGCCGGAGGCTGCGAGTCCAGGACCAGCAGCACTCTTTCCATGCCGAAAGCGAAACCCGCCGCGCCTTTTTCCGGACCGCCGAGTTCGGAGATCAGGTTGTCATACCTTCCCCCCGCTCCTATGGCGTTCTGCGCTCCCAGCCCGGGATGGGATATCTCGAAAACCGTCCGCGTGTAGTAATCCAGCCCGCGCACCAGCCAGGGGGAAACCGTATATTTCACGCCGCAGGAATCCAGCCCGGAGAGCACCGATTTGAAATGTCCTGCGCAGTCCGGGCATAAATGACCGGTTCCCAGGTCCAAACCGGCAACCGCCCGGCGGCAGCCTTCATTTTTGCAGTCGAGTATGCGCAGGACGTTGCCGTCCAGACGCTGCAGACATTCCGGACAAAGGTCCCCTCGCCCGGCCTGCAAAGACCCACGCAGGGTGTCCGCCAGTTTCTGCTTGTCCTGCCGGCAGCCCAGGGAATTGACCGATATCTCATATCCTTTTATGCCCCAGGATTTGAGCAGTGAATCCGCCAGCGTTATGATCTCTGTATCCAGACCGGGATCCGAAGAGCCCAAAGCTTCGCAGCCGATATGATGGAACTGGCGCAGCCGCCCTTTTTGCGGCCTCTCCGCGCGGAACATCGGGCCTATATAAAAGAACTTGCAGAACCCTTCGCTCTTGTCCAGGCCGTTCTCCACGTAGGCCCGGACCACCGAAGCGGTGCCTTCCGGCCTGAGGGCGTACCTGTCCTCCCCCCGCTCGATAAGGAACATCTGCTTGCCGACGATCTCGGTGGAGCCTCCCAGGCTGCGGGTATAAAGCGCGGCTTCCTCTATCGCCGGGGTCCTTATTTCGCGGTAATTGTATAAGGCGAATATCTTTCTTCCGGCGCTCTCTATCTGCCGCCATGAACGCACTTCTTCCGGCAGGATATCTCTGGTTCCCAGAACTTTTTTGAACATAGTATATCGTGGAATGGGAAGTGGTGATAACCGAAAATCTGCCCGGTTTGATCTTCTTCGATTATCGATCCCGGAACTTCAAAGCCGCTGAATGCCGGGAACTCCGCGCGCTGTCCGGAAAAATCAGAACGGGACAACGCGCCAGGCGGGCTATTTGACCAGTTTCTTCATTTCCAGTCCCGGTTTGAAAACCACTACTTTGCGCGGCGGGACAGGGACAGTCTGCCCTGTGCGGGGATTTCTGCCTGTTCTGCTTTTTCTTTCTTTTATCTTGAAGATCCCGAAATTCCTGAGCTCTATTTTTTCGCCGCGCACGAGAGCGTCCAGGATGCAGTCAAAGGTCTTTTGCACGACCTTCTTCACGTCTATCTGCTTTAATTTGGTATCGTCCGAGACCTTAAGAATTATGTCTTTCTTTGTCATAAGACACCTCCGTTTCTTGAATTAAGTATACTACTTTTCCGGTAAAACACAACATTTTTTTGTCTAACCGCATAGAAGGCAGAAAGATATATGATATGTCTGGAGTCGTGAGTATCGCGTATAGAGTTTAAAGTAAAAAATCCGGCGGTGTCGTTGATAAACGACACTCAATTTTGCGAAACCGCGGGCGCCTGTCCTGAGCAGTTCGACAAGCTCACTGTAGGAGTCAGTTTGACAGACTCACTGCCGGGTCTTGTCGAAGGATCAGCCCGCGGAGCTTCATTGTTTCTTCCAGCCGTAGATCAGGATCTGCAGATAAAAATGGGTGCGGTCGTTGACGGAGAATTCGCGCGGCCATGAATCGGGATTTTGGTTGTCCGAAAGTGTATATTGCGAGGGATCTACGGAATATCTCAATACCACCTGTGTCCCGTAATAAGGCAGGACCTGCGATATGCTGTGGGACGGATAAGAGGGGTCCGGTCTGCGGAACAAAGCCGTCTGCAGACTTTTGTCCAGGCTCATGCTGAATTTATCGTCGGCTTCAATGGTGAGATTCTTCACATACGAAGAATATGCGTTTTGCTGCGAACAATCGAAGATCACGCAGATGTACACCGGGATACTCCCGGGATTGATCGAGAGGCTGTGGGTGACCTGCTCCATCGCCATGCACCCGTCCAGGGAAACCACGGGGTTAACATAGAGAGTCCCGCCCCATATTATGGATACGCCCATGACGTTGCCCTCGCTGTATTCCTCAGGGATCGCGCCAAGCCCGTTGTCCTTGACCTCCACCAGCTTCTGCGCGAAGTTATCCGGGGTAACGTCATAGTAACGCAAAGGCGGATACCAGCGGCAGTCGTAAGTCCTGGAAACGACTCCGCCGACCTCGCCCCAGACATAACCTTCGGCAGGCGGTTCCAGGCCATCCGGGCCGGAGGGGTTCTGCAGGTCCGGCAGCGTGAATGTCCACGTTTTGGAAGCGCAGCTCCCGGAGCTATCGCAGGCATAAAAGACTGCGGAATGCGCGCCGGCTGCCAGTCCCGTCCCCGGCGTGCAATACGCCTCGGCTGCCTGGAGATTATCGTCAATAAAAGCCTTTGTGACGGATTGGGCCGAGCCGTCAAGGGTTATGCTCAAAGATGACAGGTCCAGGTCGGCTTCTCCCTGCGCACGGGCGCGCCCGTAGATAAGAGGACGGGATGAAGATATCATTCCCTGCGGCTGCCATATTTCTATCACCGGCCCGCTGGATGATGTCTTGACCGTGAGCGTCACCTCCTTGGAGCTGATCCCAGCGGGATTGACTGCCCTGATAGTAAGTTCGAATTCCCCCTCGCCGGGCAGCACCACCGGTGCCCTGAATTCCGCTACCGGGGAAGCCGGATCTCCCGGCTGCCAGAGATCCGTCGGCAGCATGGAAAATTCCTGCTCCGGAAAAGTTTCGTCGCTTTCGGCGTTTGAAATTACGACCAGCAGTTTTGTGTCCGCGGGAAGGTATTCCTGGAACAATTTTCCTTTCAACTCTACCGTTCCCTCGCTTGTCTCGACCTCGCTCTGGGCAGGTTCACTCAACTCTATGACCGGGATATCGGAATCCAGGAATCTCAATACCGGATTTTCTGTCTGCAAAGCGATGTTCTTGGGTTCATTCCAATGGGCAGACTTTATGAAAGTGGTATCATCAGTAAATATACAATCTGTACCCAATTGACTTTTAGTATGAACCACAGAATCTCCTGAACTCCAGTTTTGAAATAATAACAAGTTCAACAGACTTCCGTATTTTCCTACTATTAGTGAATATTTTGTTATTGAAGATTGTGGTATTTTGTTTAAATTTTGTAAAAAGCCGCTTCCCAGATTAGAATTATCCATATCATCAATTGCATATCCTTCAAAATCAATTTCCAGCAAATTGGAGAAAACCGATTGCAAGGCAGAGTAATTCAGAGGAAGGAGATAAACACCCGGCCCCAGGAAAAGCCCCCAGCCCAATTCCTGGACCAAAGATAGTCCGTTGGCAATCGAGGATAACGGCGTCCCCAGATTCGGCACCCCCGCCAGGATCAATTTCGGCACCTTAGCCTGAGAGTTGACGGCCAGGTAATAACGCGCGGCCAGCCCGCCCATGGAATGCGCCACGATATTCACCCCGGCGCAATAAAACCCGTATTCCGAGGAGGAAAGCAGTTCCTCCACCTTCAGGGCGAGCTTGTCCGCCCAGCCGCGGTTGTCGCCCTGGGGATTGAGCTTGCCCGCAGGATAAGTATCGATGGAACCGTTGGGGTCCTGGAAATCCAGCGTCTCCAGGTAAGGGCCGACCTGCCGGTAGCAAGCGAAATAAGGCTGGAGGACCCCGATCAGCGCCTGCCAGTCGGCAGGGTTACCTTTGGCGAAACCATGCAGGAAAAGCACCGGCAGCGGTTTATAGGCGCGGCTGTCCTTCCAGCTTTCCAGGACCTGCGCTTCCCCGGCGGCGGCACAGAGCAGCCAGCACAAAGCGAGAACCATCCCGGTTTTTCCGCTGCGTCTCATACCCTCTCCGCAGAGAACATGCAGTTTGTCTTAGGTTATTTACGCTTTATAGGCTCACTGGTCCTTTGTTTCAATTGACCGCGCTTGTCGTAATACTCGAAGATATCAGCCTTGCCGTCTCCATCCGTATCATAGTCTATTTCGCGCAAATTATATTGCATATCTTGATGAATCCATTTATCAGTTTTACCATTTTTATCTGTATCAACTTCCCAAGTTTGTTCGCGTTGATTCAGCAAATATCCTACGGAATGATAAATCGGCACCAGCAAAAGAATACCCAGCGCCGACAGTCCGAGGCAAAAAACAAGTTTTATGCGTTTTATCTTTTTTCCTGGCAGGTCCGTCCGGCGCGTCTGGATGCCCAGAAACCATTTGGCGCAGAGCGACCCGAGGATCACGGCGATAACCGCCCCCAGCAGTATCGTCCCGTTGAAAAAGGAAAAGACCGCCAGCAGCAAAGCCGTTCCCAGCGCCTGCAGAAAATATCCCCTGGGAAAAGGTATGAATATAGCCAGAATAAAGACCAGGTACATCCCGCCTATAAAGCATAACGCGAAATGTGCGGCCGTCCTCCGGAAAGCATTGTTCTTTGACGTCGTCATTTGAATTTCTCCCCGCTCAGGCCTGAATTAAGACGCGCCTGGCTGTAAATTATGACCGAGCTTATTTCCCCCCCGTCGAAATAGACGGTCTTCTTCATCTGCACCGGCAGAAATATCTTCCCGGGGAATTCCCTGGTCTTAAGGACGCGGATCGACTGCCGGAGCCGTATCCCCTCTCCCTCCTCCGCCGCGGTATAGATGTCGAAACCGCCGATCACCCCGGTGCGGTAATCCACACGCAGTAAGAGCTTTTTATAAAGAGAATTCTCCTTTATCGGAACGGCTTCCAGCGCGAAGATAAGGCGTCCGGCGTCGCCGGCGGTCAGGTCCAGCTTTATCTCGTGGCCTGCGAGGAAATCATCCATGGCGTAGCAGACGTTCAGCAGGTTTATATCAAGCCCGGAACCGGCGAACTCCTGTTTCAGGTCCACCTCATGCCTCTGTGAGCCGGAGATAAAGATTAACCTGCCCCCGTTGACGATCAGCGTTTCCTCCGGTATGCCGGCTGCGGCGGGTTTCGCGTAGCTGTCCGTGCGTTCTTTGTCGGGGGCCAGAAAATAATATCTGCAGTATTTCAGGAGGTCTCCTCCGGGCAGTCCGGAGTGCGATTCAAAACGCATCTGGGCGCTGAAATCGGCTACGCCCGAATAATTGGATCTCACTTTTTCCATGATCAGGGATGGGGACGGTTTGAACAAACGGTAACGGACGGTCTTCTCCGCGATAAGGCCGGACCTGTCCCTTGCCTGGCAGCGGATGGAGACTTCGTTTGCCGGCTCAGCCGGGGCCTGCCAGAGATATGAAGGGTCCCTGCGCCAGTCCCTCAGCACCGTCTGCCCTTCCAGGAAGCGGTACTCCAGCGGCCCGGCCTCGGGATCGAAGGCGCAGACGCCGATGCGCGTTCCCGCCCCGCACAATATCTCGCTTCCATCCCCGGGGATCACCGCCTTTATCACGGGAGCGCGGTTGGGCGGCCTACGCAACGGAATAAGGCGGATATCCCGCCGCTGCGAACGGCCGGAAACGACATTCATCAGGACCGAATATTTTTTATACCCCTGCGCGGAGCAGTCAACCCTGTAAATGCCGGACGGCAAAAGAGATTCGATACGGTATTCCCCGGAGGAACTGCTGGCGGTGGAGACCCCGGCGCGCTTACGCAGCACCGGAAAGTTTTCAAGGGAAACTATCGCTGCGGTGACGGCCTTGGCATTGGAAGAATCGGTTACAGAGCCTTGCAGAACGGTCGTGCCTGCGGGATAGGCATAAAGAGGGGCGGATAAAAACGCGAGAAGAAGAATGAATTCCCGTGATCCTGGCCTGCTTAAATATCGGATGGCCGATACCTCGAGCTTGCGCGAACCGCGTTTTAGCCGAACCGACCGGATGAGATGTTAATATAACTCTAACAGAGACAAGGGGTTTGTCAAGGGGAAATATAAAAACCGGTGGGAATGGGCTACATTTTAACAGCGCACCACCGGAGCGGAAATACGCTATTTGCGGTTGACAAAATCGCTGAACGATATTGCCTGAACTTTATCCGTTAATCGGATATTAGCGTCTAAAAACGACACGACGTATCCCTTATCGACTTTCCCGGGGAATAGATCAATAAATGAAACCACAGCCTTGGCCGCCGCCGCATTTATATTCGCGCTCAACTTTACTTCAACCGGCACTAACTTTGTTCTTTCTTCAATAATGAAATCAACCTCTTCGCCATAAGATGTTCTCCAATAATAAACCCGCGGCAGTTGTCCATTATTATAGGTTCTGCGGATGATCTCGCCCAATACCGCTGTCTCAAGCATTTGCCCGGCCGCCGGTCCTTTAAAAACCTGGTTGGAGGATTCCAACCCCAGCAAATAATTTAGTAATCCTGTATCCAGGAAATATAACTTCGGGTTTTTTACCAGCCGCTTGCCTTTGTTAATATAGAACGGTTTTAAAAGAAAGATCTGGCCGCTCGCTTCGAGTATTGAAACCCAAGCCTTGATCGTATTAACCGCGACTCCCAAGTCTCTCGAAACGGATGAAAGATTAAGTATTTGGCCGTTTACCGCCGCTATTAACTGCAAAAATCTTTGAAAATCACTCAAATCCCCGATCTGCCGTAATTGCCGCACATCACGTTCCAGATAAGTTTGAATATAGCCGGAAAACCAGGTATTGAGTAATTTCGGTGCACTTAGAGCCGCGTCAGGAAATCCGCCTGAGAACAACAAACGCTTCAATCTGTTAAAGTTGAATTCATTCTTCCCGCGGCTTCTTTCCCGGAGAGAAAAAGAAAGTAAAGTAAACAATGCCGCCCTCCCGGCCAAGGACTCCGAGACACCGGCCATCAACGGGAACAGTTGCGACCCCGTAAGAATAAAATTCCCGCTGACTTTGCGTTTCTTATCGATAAAGAGCTTAAGATAAGGGAACATCTGCGGAGCGTATTGAACTTCATCAATGATCAGCGGAGGCTTGAAATTCTCGAAGAATAGAGCCGGTTCCTTTGCGGCCATAAGCCTTATCCCGGGATCATCAAGACTTACATAAGCGTGCGTTTTAAGGAACAAATGCTTCAAAAGCGTGGTTTTCCCGGATTGACGCGGGCCGGTAAGGATCACAGCGGGGAAATGCCCGGCCGCCGTCTTTAATTGTGTTTCAATGTCCCTTGGAAGATAACTCACCGGCTCTCCTTGTATATTTGCATTACTAATGCAAATATACAACATCCCGAAAGGTCTGTCAAGAAAGAATAATAGGGATTTTAACGGCGGATTGCGGCTCTGATCGCGGTAAAAATCTGATTCTTGATCAAAGCCGTCATCCTTCCGTAACTACGATTGACGGTATGCCGAATAAACGCTGTGTACCGGAGAAGCATTGGCTTCGCCGGAAAATTAAAGAGCCGCAGGCGCCTGTCCTGAGCAGTTCGACAGGCTCACTACTGAAGCTTGTCGAAGGATTAGCCCGCGGAGCTTCATTTGCTTTTCCGGAAGATCACCAGTCCCCCGGGGTCGCGGTAGACTTCGCGGTATCCGCGGCCAGAAATTTCTTTCACCACGGACGGGAATCTCTCCCCGGAGAACCTCCGGTGCGCCACGATATAATCGCTTTCATATCTTAAACGCGATAATACCGGATCCTCCCTATATGGGACCGCGGACGTTGCCCCTCCTCCCTGCCGCGGATATGCGGAATCCGCCTTCATTTCTTCCAGCAGGTAGAGCTTCCGGCGGTGCGAAAGATGGGCTGAAATATTTACCGTGGACGTGACCGAGGCATCCGGCGGTATATTGGCGGCAAGGGCCTTTGTGATATCTTTCGCCCCGATCACCTTCCCCGCCCGGATGAATTTATCCATACGGTGGCCGGAGGTCTTTCCGTAGAAGCCGGCCGCGCAGAGAACAAGATATAAAGACAGGATCAACGCGCACCGCTTCTCATATCCGGGGAACTTCAAGGACAGTTTCTTCCGCAGGAAAGCCAGGCCGTTGACCGCCGCGATAAAAACAGCCGGCACCGTGTGCGCCGAATACTGGGCCATTATGTTCAACAGGCCCAGATGCCCGAAGCTTCCCAGCACGAAGATCCCGGCCGGCAGCATGAACAACGCGAAGTGCGGAGGGCTCAATAAAGCAAGAAAGCCTGTCGGTCCCAGCAGTTGAAAATAATAGCCCGCCCTGGCCCCGTCAAAAAAAAGCATGATAAAACCGGCGGGGTCGCCGGCGAAAGCCGCAAGATTATCCTTGAGCGAAGGCCCGAACGGAAGCCAGGAGTAATATTGATACTGCCCGGAGCCGCCGCGGCAGGAAAAGAACGGCATTATCGCTCTCGTGACGACAACCCAGTAAAAGAACGCCGCTGCGGAAAGCAATATCCCGAAACGCCGCTGCTCTCTGCGGGTCACCGCGAACATGCCCAGTCCCAACACCAGGAACGCGGCATTCTCCTTGCATAACAGCATCGCCAGGCACATCCAGAGGGTCCCTCTCCCGCGGTCTGTTATCAGGAAGTAGTAGGCGTATAAAAGAAGCGTGGGCAGGAAACAATCAGGATGGAACTCGAACATCCCCGCGCCCTGTATGCCCCGGGAAAGAAAATACGCCGCGAGCGCGCCGAAGACCATGATCCGGGCGCCCAACAGCCGGCGGGAGATCAAATACAGCGGCACCAGAGCCGAGGAAAGCGCCAGCGCCTGCACGGCGAAGAGAAATCCGACGTCCGGGAATATCCTGTAGAACGGGGCAAGCAGAAGCAGGACAGGCTCGAAATGATTGCCGAGCGAATTACAATCCCCCATTATCGAGGAGAGCAGAAGCCTGCCGTTGGCCGAGTTCCAGATGATCTGGTCGTATATGGCGAGGTCAAAATTGCTGGAATATGAATCGTAACGCGTCCGGGAAAGCGCGTAAATGATCACCGATAGAAGGATGACCATCCCGCAAAGAATACGGCGGTCGTTCATCCCGCGCAGATACCCGCTTAAACCGGTTATCATCCTGCCGGCGGTCCCTCCCCTGTTCCCGGCCATGTATACGGCGGCCGACAGCAATGCTGCCGAAAGTAGAAAGAAAGGGAAGAACATAGAGACCGGACGCGCGAAAAGGAAGGTGTAAGCGGTGAAAAAAAGTGAGAGGCAGAAAACCGCCCCCGCTGTTCCCGCGAGGAAAAACGCGGCCGCGGTGATATCCCGGTTACGTCCGTGGCCCAGCCGGGGCGCTAACCGCATTTCACGGCTCCCGCGTTCTCCGTATCCGCGGCGGCGGTCATCCCCAGGATGATCCAGAAGAGTGTGGAAAGCTGCAGAGAGTAAAGCTGCGTGTCCAGAAAACTGTGCGCCAGGAACCCAGCGCATCCGGCAATAAGCGCCGCTTTCAGGATGTCCCTCGAAGCGCGGACCCGTTCCCGCGCGGAGACCAGGACCGACCCGGTGAAAGCCAGGAAAGCCATCACTGAGAACAGACCCGATTCCACCCACATTTGCAAATAGCAATTGTGCGCGTAATAGGCCGATTTAAAATCGTTTGAGAAACTGAGAAAATAGCTCATGAACGTCCCCAGTCCCCGGCCGAACAGGACGTGCTGCTTTATCATCAGCCAGCAGCTTTTCCATATCGAAAAGCGTAGCGCGTCCCCTTCCGAGGTGAAAGTAAGGAACATCCTGGCCCTGAGTGCGGGGATCGCAAGAATGACGGCCATGAAGATCAGCCAGAAGATACCCGCCTTCAGCACCTCCCTGCCGGTGAGATTACGCAGCAGGAGGAGAAAAATTATGATGGCGACGGTGAAATTGAACCAGCTGCCCCGGGAAAAGGTCAGCAGCATCCCGGAACATACTATCGCGCCCCAGGATCCGATAAGCGCCTTCAGCCGGCGGCTGCGCCCGGACAGGAAACAGGCTATCAGCAAAAGGAGTATTATGGCGAGATAACAGCCCAGATCGTTGTGGCTGTTAAAAGAGCCGGTGATACCCTCGACACCGCTGGCGATGGGAATAAGCGTCCTACCGCGGATGATGTCCCTCCCCAGCCATATCTGCGTTACGACTGAGACGAGAACGGAGACGGAAGAAAGGATAATAACGCATACGCCGGCCTTCAGACGCTCCCGCCGCCGGAAGGTATCGGAAGCGAAAAAGAACATCAACGCATACTCCCCCCACTTGAAAAACCACGCCTTCAGGCCTATGGAGAGATACTGTCCGCAGTTGAAAAGCGAGAAAGACAGCAAAAGCATGTACGCCGCAAGCAGCGCGGCGTGCCGCGTCTTTAGGAAAGATACGTCTTTCTTTACGGCGAGCTTAATTAGGGCGCAGAGAAGCACGACCCCGAAGAAAGACTCTATCGCCGCCAGAGAGAACGGCACTACGAACAATACCAGGCAGAAAGCGTAGAACTGCAGGGCGTCGAAAAACCCGTATATCTTTTCGCTAAGCGGCATCTCTGACAGGCAACCGGGGTTAAATAGCATGGCATCTTTCCAAAAGGTGGTCTTTCCGATGATAAATCGGGAAAACATCCGGGATCAGGATAGCGAAGATCAATAAGCCCCTTCCCCCTTAAGTATCGCCGGGACGGTCATACAGATGATACGCAGGTCGAACAATAACGACCAGTGCTCGATATAGAAGAGATCGTACTTGATGCGTTCCTCCAGGGAAGTGTCCCCCCTCCAGCCGTGCACCTGCGCCCATCCGGTGACCCCGGCTTTTATCTTGTGGCGAAGCATGTAATTCGGCAGGCGTTTCCTGAACTTCTCCACGAACACCGGCCGTTCCGGCCGCGGGCCCACCAGGCTCATCTGTCCCCAGAGCACGTTGAAAAGCTGCGGCAGCTCATCGAGACCGCTCCTTCTAATGAAGGCGCCCACAGGCGTCCGCCTGGCGTCCTCCTGCGACGTCCACACCGGGCCGGTGCTCTTCTCGGCGTCGGCGCGCATAGACCTGAACTTATAAATTATGAATTTATCGCCGTCCAGCCCCACCCGCTCCTGCTTATAAAGCAGCGGGCCGGCCGAGGTCAGCTTGATCAACAGCGCCACACAGCACATCAACGGCGCGCTTATCACGATACAGGCCGTGGAGCCGGCAATGTCCGCCAGCCGTTTGCCTATCCGCGCCCAGCCGAACAACGGGCTTTCCCGCAGCGTTATCACCGGCAGGCCGGCCAGGTCCTCGAAACTCCTGCGCAAGGTGAAAAAGTCGCCCGTATCCAGGATGACCTTTATATCCACGCCCTCTTTCTCTATTTTCTTCAGCAGGGCCCTTATTATGCGTTCCTCCCCGGAAGGCATGGCGAAGATGACCTGGTCGATCCCCCTCTCCACGATCACGGTCTCGATATCCCCGTAAGTTCCCAGTATCCTGTCCTGGCGGACCGACGGACGGTGATCCGGCTTCCCTTTGGAAAGGAAACCTACGCAGTTGAGACCGAACTCCAGATGTTCATGTATCTTTTCATATACCTCCTGGGCGTGCGGACCGGCCCCCACGATCAGGACATGGCGCAGGTTATATCCCCGTTTCCTTAAGAACTTGACCGTCTTGCGCAACAATCCCCGGACCGCCACCAGGCCGGAAGAGCTCAAGATGAAGAACAGGGCCAGGGTCAGCCGGGAATAATGGAACCCTCGCCGGAAGAAATAGATGATGAAAACGAAAGTCATCAGCGAGACAAGCGAGACCTTCAGTATATCCAGTATCTCGGAGCTCAACTGCGAGGTCCGCCTAGGCCTGTATATGCCGGCGGCCTCGAAAACCAGGGCGTAAACTGGCACTATCCACAACAGCAGCCCGGTATGCTGGCTGAACCCGGGAATATCGCTGAAGACCGGGAAGATATGCGTGGAAAAACGGAGAACGTACGTCAGCGTCCAGCATACGCTTATCAGTATGATGTCTGCCGCGAAGAACAGACTGAGCAGCAGCTGACCGTGTTTTTTAAGCATTTGACAGGAATTCCTCCACGGCTCGGCCGAAACGCGCCTTGAAAACGTCTTTACCGAAAAGAAGCGCGTGCTTCCGTATTTCTTCAGGCCGGAAAAACCGCTCCACCTTCTCGAACCGCCCGACGGTTTCCGCCAGGGCGGCCGCAGACTGTTCGCCGAACAGCATCCCGCCGGCAGGGCGTACGGCCCCTTCTTCCAGGGCCGGCACCGTCTCGCCCGCCCCTCCGCCGGAAAACGCCAGGACCGGCCTGCCGGATGCCATCGCCTCCACCGGCACAATGCCGAAATCTTCCTCACCCGGGAATATAAGCGCCCTGCAGCGCCCGTATAACGAGGCGATCTCATCATCGGGCACCCAGCCCAGGAAATCTATATTGCTCCGGGCCTTCCTCTTCAGCCTGCTCTCCTCCGGGCCGGTGCCGGCTATCTTAAGCGGGTAACCCAGCATGTTGAAGGCTTCCACCGCGATGTCCACCCGTTTATACGGGACCAGCGCCCCTATTACAAGATAAAAATCCCCTGTATCTTCCCGGATAGTGAAGCGGTCCGTATCAACCGGAGGATAGATAACATCGGAATCTTTATTATAACATCGTTTTATCCGTTTTTGAACTGTTTCGGAAATGGCGATGAAACCGTTCACGCGCTCCGCGGAGGAACGGTCCCAGCGTTTGAGGTATCCCCGCAGCAGCCCCATTGCCAGGGAGGACGGATCTCCGCCGCGGAAATACTGGGCGTGCATATCCCAGATATAACGCATCGGGGTATAACAGTAGCATAAATGCGGAGTATCACCGCAAATGCGCACCCCCTTGGCCACGCAGTGGCTGGAGGAGATCACCAGATCGTATCCCCGCAGACAGAACGACTCTATAGCCCCGGGCATCAAGGGGAGATAATAACGGTAACGGCTTCTCACAAAAGGCAGATGCTGCAGAGGCGAGGTTATTATGCGGTGGCGTTCGATGGTCCCGGAAACTGAACCCGGTATATGCAGCAGCGTGTAGATGTCCGAGCCGGGAAAGAGTTCGCACATGGCCTCCAGGCAGCGTTCTCCCCCGCGCATCCCGGTAAGCCAGTCATGCACAAATGCGATTTTCATATTTTCCCATTGTGAGAGTGAGAAACGCTGGAAAGCACAGTTTTACGAAGCAATTCCCGGCAACTGTCTTTCCAAGTTACCGGGATATATTCCTTATTGTCTCTTACACGCGGCATCTTTCCGCTATTCTCGATACCGATAATAATTTCCGCCAGGCTTAGCGGGTTTTTTGTATCAAAATAAGTACAGAAATCACCGCCGGCTTCCCTGTGCACCGGGATATCGCTGGCAAAAACCGGCAGCCCGTAATGCAGCGCTTCCACGATCGGGAGACCGAACCCTTCAACGAAAGAAGGAAAGATTAAAGCTTTAGAATGTTGATAATAATATTCCAACCCTGTATCCGATATATTATTAAACATAAAAAGCGTTTTTTCAAATAACGGGTGTGTATTTATGCGGTTTATAACCTCATCGCTTAACCAACCCACCTTACCGATAATGCACAAACTAACATTCGGACATTTCTGCCAGATTAAATCGAAAGCATCCAATAAGTACCTATGATTCTTTCGAGATTCTATGGTTCCTACGCAAAGAAACGCATTCTTCTTCTCTATGAAGCTGTCCAAACTGGTATCGCTTGCAACTCTTTGATGAGCATTATCCAATTCAGACCCGAGAGGAAAAGAAAAAACATGTATACCGCTATAGGCAGGATAATTCTCCTTGATGTACGCTTCTACGTCACTTTTAACTGTTACGGATATAGCCGCGAAGAAATCCGCGGTTTTTACTGCCTGCTCAAACCATTCTCTAAAACGCATAGAAATAACCGGCGGGAAAAACTCCGGATGTTTCAACGGTATTATGTCATATACCATCACTCCGATATTCGCGCCAGCCGCCTTCGCCTTCCTGACCGCGGGCCATACGGTATACATCCACGAAGAATCCAATAAAAGAAAGATATCTTCCTTAGCGGGGAACAGTCTTAAGCGGCCGTATTTTCTAAAATAAAAAGGGAAAGTTACTATATCAAACAAAGCTAAGACAGCCCTGCGAGAGTATAAAACCAAAAACCCCTCTACCGCATCTGAAAACGGACAGTGCTTGATAAAACGCCTGAAACGATGATAAACCGATTTTAAACTATAGAAACAACCGGCATTGCCTCCATTCCCTGGCTTCTTGCCGGTACGAAAAAAACGATTGAATTTAATAATTACCGGTATTACCTCAAGGCCGATGGAATTCTCTATTGCAGGATACTCCCTGACAATATTACGCACCACCCTTTGAATACCGGTATTTACGTCAATCTCCCAGGTGTTGCTGCATTCTAATAACATCCGGACTTTAGCCATAGATTAACACTCTTATTTTACGCCATATAGGCGATACCACTGAATAATTTGAGTTAAACAAACCGTGTGGACTTAGAATGTTTTCTCAACTTTGTTGCGAAAACGAAACCGTATTTCATTTTCTGTTAAAGGACCATTAGAAACTCTAACCTCTTCAATCAATCCATTAAAATTACGATCTTTAGCTATCCAATTCCCAATTTCAAGCGGCATCTTACTGTTTCTAATTGAATCTCTTGCGTCAGCGGAAGCAACCAGTAAACTATTATTAAACACTTTGATAATATTCGTGTCAACAACAACAACTAAATAATTCCATTCCTCACCGTTTAACTTAAACTTAACTCCAGGTAACCACTCCGTACCATTCCCGAAACCAAAGGTATATACATTTTGGTTTTGATTGTCTTGCTGAATGACAAAACCTTGATAATATTCATATCCAGGATGATTACCAATAATGACAGCGTAAGATACTTGGTTCATGAAGGGCTTTACAATAATTTCTATTGTGAAACTCTCATTTATGGATAGCGGATCCAATGAAACACCAAATCCAATAATCCCTTTCTTAAATCCAATACTTACTATTTCATTTTTGTCTTTATCCCTTAAAATTAGTTCATTATTCAATTTATAGACCACAGGCTCGATAAGTTGATAGTTGCTCCCAATCTTATTACTACAAGAAAGCTCAAAGGTCCTCGCAAATTTAGCAGGAGTTTCAGTATACCAATGATGATCATCCGTTGGCACATAAACATGTTTACCAGTCCATTGAAAAATCAAATTAGCATTTATGTAATGTGCTACATTTCTCACATAAATAACATCACCGTCTTTCACTTGAGAAAATAGGCCGAATTGAGCCTGCGTAGCAAAAGCGTCTCTTGGTTCACGCCAGGCCATATCAATGGCTTTCACCATATTAAGATTTATTATTACATTGAACGCAAGATAGACACTTATGATAATTGGCACAACAAATCGTAATAATTTGTTCCTTGCGACAAATAACATCCCCCAAGCCGCAAAAAAAGCAAGACCAAAAGCCTGATAATAAACTGGCAGAGTACCCGCTCCCCAAGCTACTTCATTCTGATAACGCAACGAAATTGCAGGAAAAATGGCCGGAAGTAAAAACATTCCCAACGAAATTATAAAAGTTTCTTTTTTTCTAAATACGCAAACAGGTAATTTCGTGAATGTAAAAATTGCAAAAACTATTAAGCTGGAAATAAAAACTGCCCAAGCTAAAGTTGAACTAATCACGTTTCTAACTAATGTCCCGAACGGCAAGGAATTATGCGTAATGGCCAAATAGGAAACGAATGGAAATGTCGCCGACAATTGTTTTAAATATGCTAAAATCATCTTTGATGGCACACCGAATGCGGTTCCTGCATACTGACTACTTTGATGGCTCCTTAAATAGAAAGTTAACGCAAAATAACAGCAGGCGACAGAAGTTATCAAAAAAACAGGTAGTTTTCTATATCGGACGCCACTTGCGAATATAATCACTAATGCAATTGGAATAAATATGAAATTTACCTCATAAACCAGCATAAAAAACAACCAGAGAATCAAAGCCCACAAGAGATATTTTAAGTTTTTACTTAATAACCATTTAACGAACAACATTAAAACTATGCTCAACTGAATACCTAGCATTTGATAATGAAATGCAAAACCTGCCACTGGATCTAGCCCCATGCCATGAATTTGAAAAAAACCAACAAGAAAAATAGCCCATATAATCAGAAACCGAATCTTCACCCCAAGAAGCCTCAAGATATAACCATAGAGCGTAATATTTAACAAAACAGACGCACATTGTGCTAAACGTAATACATGAAGATCTCGGAATAAATAAAAGAGTGGGTAACCATAAAAAAAGCCCAACATGGGCCGGCCAGCTTGTTGAAACCAATGTTTCACAACACGATATGAGAATTCCAAGAGGTTTCCATGGACGCGATGAAGACCATAATAGACTTGCGAATTTAACGCATCATCAAACCAGAAACCGTTAGATGCATATGGAACAAGCAACAGCGCAACTACAAATAAGCCATTAGCCAACATCAGCGCACGCTTAGGCTGGCATAATATAATCTCGCGTATGCGCGAAGCGAGATTATTAATAAGCTGGTGCATTAGTATTCTCCTCTATTCTGATTCGCTCAAAACCTATACCTAATTCCCTAATATCCGCATTAACTCCTACGGATAACGGACTTTTAGGAAATGGAGGGAAAATCCTAATTTCAGATACTGGATTTTTCGTTACGACTCGAATTCGTTTTTCTTCTATGCCACCGAAAAAAACAACGGTATTAACATAATCGCCCACCTGAATTTTAACAGGCACGCCAGAATTTGGACCAAATGGCATAGCACGAATAATCAAAGTAAATGAAACCGGTAATGGTTTATAGAACTTAATCTCAACAAACTTGTTTACTTTAGCATCTGACCAGCGTCCCCAAGGTTCAGATTCCGACAACCCCCTGATTCTTTTGACAAAAACCGGCAAATCAGGCCGCCGAAAATCGATCCCTTCCGTCAATGTCGCCTGATAGCGTGTACCATATTGATCAAAACCAGCTTTCTCCATAATTTCCTGTGGACTCAACCCTTCCTTCATAGGCGTTTTGGGATGAGGAATCTTGAAGAAAACTAGGTTTTTATCGGGACTTTGAAGTTGCGGCCTCGTTCCTAAAATTTGCTGTAACTGTTCTTCCAATCTTTTCCCGTGGTCCTCAAAACCACGCCGGTCGATATAAATACCAACAAAACCAAGCAAAGTAGCTACTTCAACTTGCTTCTGTAACGACTCCTTAGCTAATGCTCGAAAAAAGAGATCTCCTTCTCTCCCCTTCATACCGCCATAACTCCAGCAGAGCAACTTTGAATGCAGAAAACCTACAAATAGGCCATAATCAGGCAACTGATTTAAAGGCGGGACTTCTGGGAATGCCATGTAAGGTAATTGATAAATGGCTGATTTCGCTGGGACAATTGCTTCGATCCCCTTCACAAATGAACGATCGCTTTCAAATGTCGCGCGGATGGAATCATTAAACGAAATTGGAGCCGGTATAGTCTGATCCCAAAGCCCCAAAATGCATAATCCTATGGCAATAGGAAGCATTATTCTCGTAGCTTTAACCTCTGAAAAAAACTTTTTTAAGCTAATTTGTAGAATCAAAAAAATGCTAACGATAGCCGCAAAGTCGATAAAAACACTGACACGATTCCATGCCCGCAACATTGGAGAAACCGTTAAAGCAAACAACGTAGAAAATCCCCCTATCGTTGCGAAAAGAAACAGAGCAATTGTGGTAATACTGAAAAAAACAAGGCGAGGATCTACTTGTACCCCACACATCAAGATAAACACCACGCATAATAAGAATATAAAACCAATTGCCCCAATAACACCAAGGGCCGCCGTAACATTTTCATTTACAAGTGGGAATTTATTGTTATATTTCTCTGCTATCTTGTTCAAATATTCAATGCGATGTCGTTGATGTGGTAACAGCATTTGCACAAGCTTAAGGCCATATATTTCTGATTCAACAGCAGTTCGTTTCGCGACCTCAGAGTTAACGCCATTAATTACCCTATACTGAATATTCGGTGTTACATTAACCCAAATCCCGGAAATGACAATGATTATAGCAATAGAACCAATAACAAGACTTCTATATGACTTACTTTTTACCGCGCCAGCAGCAGCGCTAATGAAAAGAATCAAACATCCAAAGAATGCGTAATAGACACCAAAAAACGCCAAGACGAATAAAACAACAGCACTTAATATAACTCGATAAAAAGACTTTCCTTTTTGCAAATATAATGGTTTTAAGGAAAAAATACGGAAACCGAAATAAAAGAAAATAGGCACAACAAAGTACCACGTATAGAAAAGATGCTCTAATCGCTGAAAATGAAATGGTAAAAATACAAACAACAAGCCAGCCGCAACTGAAAATGAACGTAGAATACCGATAGTTCGTAAAAACACATAACTACAGATAAAAGTAACTGGAAAACCTAACAAAAAATATAAATTTAACGCCGCGTGCGGAGTCCCAAACAATATCCCTAATACTTTGAGAATAAATAGATTACCGGTATCAGAAGCTGGATAATCAAGAAAATTACCCCCAAAAGGGAATCCTATGCGATTATTAACAAAAATCCACGTACCCTCAATTAATTTCTGAATTGCGACCAAACAAGATAAGCCATCTCCACGGTATACATATGGATAACGTATATTAGGGATTAAACCCAATGGCCATCCCGTCATCAATATGCTGGCGACAAAAAAAACACCTATCGAAAAAAACAACCAGATTCTCCACTCAGATCGTATAATGTCTAACCATAGTTTCCTTGTATCAATAGTCCCATCGATAATAGTTTCTTTCGCCATAAAATAACTCCTTCCCATCTTACTTTGAAATCAATACAAGCTTTGAACTATAAAACAGTATTCTGTTTGAAAAAATGTGCGTAGAGGAGAGAACGTACCTATGACTGAAGGAGCAATGCCTATCGGAAATTTGACTCAAATATAACTTTTATAATATGATAAACTAATAACCTACCGTTGTCGTAATTACCCCCGTAATGTGGCAGGACACACTGGCGATTTAAAATGTCCATAATTCTTAAGATTGGATGCTTATTATCTTCATGCCAATCCCGCCTTTTCTTTAAAAAAGTCCCTGAACGTTTGGATAATAAAATCCCTCTGCGCTTTCTTTATGCCCGGATAGACCCCTATCCAGAACAGCCTGTTCATGACCTCGTCGGTATTTCCAAGCCCCCCGGCCACGCGGTATTTAGCGCCTTTATACGCCGGCTGCTTGGTGAGGTTCCCGCCGAAGAGCATACGGGTGGCGATCTTGCGCCCCTCCAGATAATTTACGATGTCCGGCCTGCCGAAACGGGGATTCTCCTTCACCAGTATAGGGAACCCGAACCAGCTCGGGTCGGCCTTGCGTTCCCATGAAGGAAGCAGCAGGTATTTGCCGTATTTCTTCAAGGTGTCGTGGAGAAACGCGAAGTTCTTTTTTCTGCTGGTTATGAAACCCGGCAGTTTCTCCAGTTGGGCGCATCCGATCGCCGCCTGCATATCCGTGACTTTCAGATTGTAGCCTATGTGGGAATAGACGTATTTGTGGTCGTATCCGAACGGCAGTCCCCCAAATTTCTGGCTGAAACGTCTCTTGCAGGTATCGTCATGCCCCGATTCGCACCAGCAATCCCTGCCCCAGTCGCGGAAAGAAAGAGTTATCCTTCTCAACAGGGGATCGTTTATGAGCAGTGCGCCGCCTTCCCCCATGGTTATGTGGTGCGCCGGATAGAAACTGCACGTGCCGATATCCCCGAACGTCCCCGTAGGCCGCCCGGCGTACCGCGAACCGAGCGCGTCGCAATTATCTTCTATGAACCACAATTTGTGCTTCCTGCAGAAACGCGTTATGGCGTCCAGATCGGCGGGATTGCCGAGGGTATGCGCTATTATCAGGGCGCGGGTCCTGGAAGAGACAGCCCGCTCCAGCAGATCGGTCCTTATGTTATAGGTGCCGAGCGAAACGTCCACGAATACCGGGACAAGACGGTTCTGCAGTATGGGATTGACGGTGGTGGGGAACCCGCAGGCGGTGGTTATCACCTCGTCCCCCGGCTTTAGGCGGCGGTCCTTAAGCAGCGGGGACGTCAGGGCGGTGACAGCTAAAAGGTTGGCGGAAGAGCCAGAATTAGTAAGTATACAATATTTAATTCCGAGAAACTCAGCCATCTTTTTCTCGAATTCTGCGGCATATCTTCCGGTTGTCAGCCAAAAATCCAGCGCTGCATCCACCAGCATCGCCAGCTCACGGGAATCATACACTCTGCCCGCGTAATTAACGTAAGTCTCTCCCGCTTTGAAGGGAACGACGCTCCCAAACAATTCATAATACTCTTTTACCTTTTCGGTTATTCCCTTACGTAATTTCTTTTCTTTATCCACCAGACAACCTTTCCAAACGAAAGAATCAATCAAAGTTTATCTTCTGATCTATTATTACAAACGGTTTCTTACGAACCTGTGCATGTATTGCCCCCACGTATTCCCCTATGACGCCTAAAAAGAAAAGCTGAATACCGGAGAAAAAAAGAACTAAGATTATAACCGCGCTAATCGCAGGTAACTGCGCTGGCCAGAAAAAAAGCTTAAGTAACAGAAAAATTATGCCAGAAATGAGACTAAAAAAAGAAATAACAAGTCCAATATACGTACAAATGCGTATAGGAGAAATAGAATAATTTATCAAGGCATTAATGGAAAAATCTACCAAATAGCTCAATTTACTCTTGGAATATCCCCGAGGTCGGTTTTTACGTACATATTTGATACCGATCTGCCGAAATCCCATCGCGCTGATAAGGCCGCGTATATATGGTTTGTAATCATCGATTTTTACCAATTCATCTACCACTCTACGATCCACCAACCTGAAAGACCCGGCATTAAGAGGAAAGCTTTCTTCGGAAAAAAAGTTTATTATTTTATAAAATGTCTTCCTCGCCCAGGAAAGCATGAAATTATCTCGTGTCTGTACACGTACCCCGTACACCACCTTATATCCTTCTTCCCACTTCTTAATGAAATCTCTTATCAATTCAGGCGGATCTTTGAGGTTAGCCTCGAAAGGGATAACCGCGTCTCCTGACGCATAGCGGTAACCTACTAATTCCGTCTTGATCGGCCCGAAATTCCTGGAATAAACCAGCACTTTAACGCGCTTGTCTGTGGCGGCTATCTTCTTCAGTATCTCTACGGTATTGTCCGTACTGCAATTGTCCATAAAGATATGTTCGTAATCGTATCCTTTCAATCCAGAAAAAAGATCACGAATAACAGAACATACTTCCTGAACAGTGGCGCTCTCGTTATACACCCCGGTAATCACGGATATCTTTTTCATCTTTGATCCACCTTGTTTGAATGCCTGCGTTTCGGCTAAATTCTTGCTATACGGAATTGAAATTCCTTAACTGCCGCCTTTAATTCATTCTCTTTGAAATCGTCCGCTTTGAGCAGTTCCAGGCCGTCCTTGAGCATAACCAGCGGGAGGTCTTTTCCGGTGCGTTTTTTATCCTTCTTCATCGCCCGGATCAGGGACGGACAATTTAAAGCCGACTTACCCGGCATCTTTGCCATCACCGGAAGCAAAAGCCCGTTAAATATCCGTTGTTCCAGTTCACCGCATAATACCCGCCGGTTACGCGCGGCAATATTGGCAAGCGCCATCCCGATAGTGACTGCCAGGCCGTGCGGGATGCCGAAAGAGGAAGTTTTCTCGATCGCATGCCCGAAACAATGCCCGTAATTAAGCAGATTACGCCTGCCGGAATCAAATTCGTCGTTCTCGATGTAATCTTTTTTGATCAACAGGGAATTCCTGACGGCGAGCGCCAATTCCGCGCCTTTATCCCGCAATATCTCCGGCAAAACCCCGCATATATGATCGAAGTGCCTCCTGCCGCCCATAATATGCAATTTGACCACTTCCCCCATTCCGCTGTAAAAATCGAGCGGCCGCTGCGTATTAATAAAAGCCGTGTCCACCAGCAATTCCGCCGGCGGATAGAAAGTGCCGATAATATTCTTGTAGGACTTATAATTAAGGGAAGTCTTGCTGCCGATGCAGCTGTCGGCCTGCGCCAGCAGAGTGGTTGGGATGAATATCCACTTCAGGCCGCGGTATAAAGTAGAGGCCAAAAAACCCGTTATATCCTGGGTTATGCCGCCGCCGACGGACACCACGAGCATATTGCGCTTTGCCGACAGCCGGATAAGCCTATCATAAAGCATTTGCACCGAATCCAGGTTCTTTTTCTCCTCGGAGACAGGCAATACCACTATCTTTCCGCGCTCGAAACCGTTGAAATAGCGCCTGTATATACGCCAGACATTATGGTCCACGATAAGATAGACCGGATTCCCGTTCTCGCGCAGTTTATCCAGATAAGGCCCCGCCGCTCCGATAAGAACATTGTAATCGCGGATCCTGGATTTAAAAGCGATTATCTGCATACGAACCCGCCGTCGGCAATGATCACCTGCCCGGTTATATACGTATTCTTCGATGAAACAAGGAACGCCACCGCTTCCGCTATTTCCTCCGGCTCGGCCAGCCTTTTAAGCGGGATAACCTCCCGGATCCTCTCAATATCTACGGAGGTATTATTCTGCCTGGTCAATTCCGTGTTCACGTATCCCGGAGCCACAGAATTCACCAGTATATTCGACTCCGCCAGTTCCACGGCCAGGCTCCTGGTCACGGCGTTCAGCCCTGATTTTGTCATCGAATAAACCAGCCTCCCAGGCTTAGTGACTTTGCTCCAGACAGAACTAATGTTCACGATCCTGCCGTAATTGTTCTTCTTCATCCCCGGTATAAGCTTTTTCGCGATAAGCAGCGGCGCGAGAAGATTGATCTGCAGCGAATCGGATATGTTCTCATCGCTGATATCCAGACATTCCTGGATGTTGTTTATCCCGGCGTTATTCACCAGGATATGCACGGGCCTTGAAAGGGCGTTGAAATAAGCGTCTATTGACACCGGAGACAAGAGATCCAGTTCCTGCCTGGACGGAGCCAGCACTTCCGCGCCGCGGGAACGCAGCATTTCGCAAACCGCCTTCCCGATGCCCCTGGAGCCTCCGGTTACAAGCGCCGTCCTGTTCTTCATTTTTTCCCCGCGGGAGTCTTGGCGAAACGCTCCTCCAGCATCTGGATACGTTTATCGTCCTCTTCGGATATAGCTTTATAGAAATCGCGCTTGTTCTTCAGCCAAAGGAGTTCGAACTCCACCGCTTTCAGGATCCCCTTCTCCACATTGCCATTCAAGGCCTGCGGGCAGAAAAAACAGATCTTCCTGGTTTCAAACCTGTCCAAAAGCCTTCCGGGTAGACGGCGCAGGAAATCCAGGGAATCCGTGGAAATCGCCCCTCCCACTACGCAAGTCAATCCCTGGCCCTTGGCTTTCGTAAGCAATTCCTTGGTTATCGCGAAAATCTCGTCGTTATTTACCGCGCGCCTGTCCATCCCCAGAGAACCGACGAAATCCACCCTGCCCATAACAATACCGTTGAGCCTACCGATCTCGGGAATCTCAAGCATTGCCGTAAAGTTATCATACGCCATCTTAGTCTCGATATTTATCAGGAACTCTATGCTACGCTGTTCATCCTTGGGAAAAACCAGGTCGATCGCCTTCAGATATTTACGCAAAGCGAAAGGGGTCTCGATCATCGGCGCCACCAGATAATTCACGCCGATGGACCTGGCGTCATACATATCGCGGATGGCTTCGCAGCCGCCAATCTTTAATGTAAGGCTCACGCCGGAAGCCAGGCATATTTCCTTCAGCCTCATTAGTTCTTCCGTCCGCGTCCCCTCCGCCTCAAATTCGGCTTTTACCCCGGAAACGGCGTATTTTGACTTCAATTCTTTCAGAACGCCGACCATTTCTGTTTCAATAATATTCATTATTTTTCTCCTTTGCGGGAAAATACGGTCTATATCAAACAGTCTATTTCCTTAAGATAATTCTGCTCTATTATGGAGATTCTTTCCTTATCTGCCGAATAAATCTTCTGGCAGAAAGAAACCTTATTCTTAAGCCACAACAATTCGAATCCCAAAGCTTTCAAAATACCTTTGTCGTAATTACGATCGCCTTTTGAATATCCAAAACAGACTTTCCTGGTTTCATAGCGCCCCGGAGCCGCAACAGCAGCTTTTTCAAAGGTTTTCAGGGAAGCGGCAGACAATCCTCCGCCCAGCGTGCAGACAAGATGACGCTTTTGGGCCGACGAGATCAAACCCGTTACAATTCGCGATATTTCTTTGCTATTGATATATTTCTCGTCGTATCCTAGAGAAAAACACAAATCCACCCGTTCAATAACAATACCGTTCAACAAATTTATTTCCGGTATCTTCAGCATACTTTCGAAATTATCGCAGGCGGTCATTGTTTCTATATTACAAAGAACCTCGATATTCTTCAATTCATCGGCAGTGAACACCTTTTTCACCGCCTGCAGGTATTTACGCAAAGAATAAGCCGATTCGACCATCGGCGCGATCAAATAGTTCACCCCCACGATCCTGGACTCCAGCATATCCCTGACCGATTCGCACCCGCCGATCTTCAAGGCCAGCCCCAGCCCGGCGCTCAAACTGATCTCTTTAAGACGCAGCAACTCTTCGAGCTTTGTGCCCTCGGCCTCGAATTCAGCCCTGACCGCAAGCGCGGAATACTTCGCCTTCAGCTCTTTCAAAATATCCACCATATGCAGTTCCAACGAATTCATTTTCCGATCTCCTCTCCGGGTGCGCCTACTCCGATAACGGCTCCACGAGCATATTTGATAAAAATTCCTCCCGCGGCAGGAACGGGAACATATCCTCAAGCGGTTTTGAAACCATTTTACCGTCTGGTTTTAACTGCGAAGCCACTTTGGGGACAAAACGCTGCGTTGTTGAAAGCAGCACTTCGCAAAGCGCCGGACCTTTCGAACGCAATACATCGCCGATGACGGCATCCATACTTGAATGGTCTTTGATCGAAAACACCGGGAACCCGTACGCTGCCGCCACTTTTAGCATCTGCGGGAAAGTCACTCCGCTGCGAGGATCACAGGCAGTGTACCTTCCTTTAAAAAAAGATTCCTGTGTCTGGCGGATGGAAATATAACCGTCATTGTTCAAAACGAATATTTTAACCGGTAAATTATAACCGGCGATGGTTTGAAGTTCTTGTATGTTCATTTGTATGCTGCCGTCTCCTGCCAAACATACGACCCGTTTACGGCCATTGGCGATACAAGCGCCGATACTCGCCGGCAAATCATACCCCATGGAAGCACAGCCTGAATTCCAGAATGCGCGCTGACCGTCTTTTACTACTCCGGCCTGAAATAAAGTCACGCAGGCGGTTCCATTAGCGGAAACGATTACATCCGATCCGGACAGAGATTCTGTAAGATTCTCCACAAAACAATACGGATTGACTCTTTCTCTTTCATGCCAATATTCACTTGTTACCACAGGATACCGCTGTTTCCTTTCTGTGCACCAGGATAACCAGCCGGAATAATCAGGAAGTTCGGCCGTATTAGACTGATCCATCAACTCTCGAAGAAAATCACCGGCGTCTGCATGCACCGCCAGATCCGGTTTTACCGTCGGCTTAAGCAATTCTGCATGATCAATATCCACAATTACCTTGCGGGCATTCCTAGCAAAAACCTTCCACTCGTAACCTGTCTGCCTTATATTGTTGCGCGATCCCACGGAAATTAAAAGGTCAGAATTCTGCAAAGCAAAATTACCGAAACGCGTCCCCAATGTCCCGATTCTTCCGGCATAAAACTTATTATCCGAAGGAACCAAATCATACCCGCAGAATGTGGTCACCACCGGGATACCGCTTGTATCTATGAAACGTCTGAATATATCTATACTATTCGATAATCTTATCCCGTGCCCGGCGATAAAAACCGGGCGTCTGGCAGCCTTTAACAATTTTATTACTTCTCCAACCTGTGAAAACAACTGTTTCCTATCCAATACCAACTCATCCTCAATTTTATCATACTCTTCAAGAGTAACTTCGTCAATAAACGCCGCCTGGATATTCAAAGGAATATCCAGCCATACCGGGCCCATTCGCCCGTGTGTGGCCAAATATACTGCCTTGTCCAAGTGATATTTTATCTTACGGGGGTCGCGCACAATTACTGCGTATTTAGTAACAGGGCGGACAATATTCACGATGTTTATTTCCTGATCGCCCAATTGCCGCAATTTTAAATCTGGACAAGCACCAATAGTCGTTTCTTGTTTCACCTGCCCGGATAGGTAAATACAAGGAATAGAATCAAGCCATTGTCCAATAACTCCTGTCAATGTATTAGTCCCTCCCGGCCCGCTGGTTACAATAACTACTCCCATTTTACCGGAAACCCTGGCATATCCTTCTGCAGCTATCGCCGCAGCCTGTTCATGATGAGGACAGAAATAACGTACTCTTGGATGCTTACCGGCGGAATCTACTAAATGCATAGCGCCTCCACCGGAAATCATAAAAATGTCCGTTACGTCGTGGCGGATCACAAGACGTTCCATTAGATAATCGCTTAATTTCAGCATGTTTTATTTGTCTGACAGCAATAAAGACTTATCGATTAACGATGAATTGCAAAAATACCAATCATAAAGCTTCTGTATTGCCATATCAATAGGGGTAAAATATATATTTTTCATCTCCCCACGCAAAAGCGAGTTACTTCCGCTGTATTCCAACCCCATTCCCTTCTGTGCAATCTTAACCGGTATATCTTTACCGGAAATATCTTTTATCTTATGTGCCAAAATGCTTAAAGAGATCGAATCATCTGGGGTAATATTATAACTCCTATTCATAGTCTTCGATACTATAAAATGCTCGATAACTGACATTAAATCATCTATATAAAGATAATCGAATAAACGATCCTGGCTAAGGGTGATCGGCAGATCAAATAATACTTTGCAGATTGCATTGGAAATAAAACGAATCACGTAATCTTCATATTTTCCGAATATGCCGAATATACGCAGCTCCACCACGTTTTCCAGGTTTTCTATGTATTTAGCGATGACGTACTTGGAAAATCCCCCATCATCAAAAGGAATGTATGTATCAAACTCACTTTCTTTTATTTTCTGCATTGGCCTTGTAATACCATAAACCGCCCCGGAACTTAAGAAAATAAGTTTACCGAAGGACTCTTTATTACGCCACAAATTATGAAACATACGCAGATTAATCCAAAGTTGATTTGTGGGATCTTGGGCATTCCTGTGTCCCGGACGCACAGCACTATGAATGACGGCGTCAAAGTTATGCCTCCCGAAATATTTACTCACAGCATTATCGTCGGTAAGCTCCAATTCCTCGTGTGAAGGGGCAAAGACAGAATGAGATTTATTGAGATATTCCACCAAATTACGACCGATGAAACCACTACCGCCGGTAACCAAAAGTTTCATTGGAATGTTCCCTTTGTTGAATATGGGCGTCTACTGTTAAATCTAAGAAACTATTAACGTTACAAGCTATAATACCACTTTATCACTTTATTCAGTCCTTTATGTAAATTAGTATGGGACTGCCATCCTAATATCTCACGCGCCTTACGCGAATCCAAATATTGATGCCTAATTTCGTATTTAACCTTGTTCAATATTCGGTAATCAGGTTTGCCTTTCATTATTTCCCTAATCCTATCTAATAGATCTATTACTTTAAGAGGACTCTCATCGCTAAAATTAAACGCTTCCCCGCTTAAATTTCGCTCTTTTAAATTCTCCGCCAACAGTATATAACCGTTAACGATGTCATCTACATAAACATAATCCCTAGTGAATTCACCGTCGCTACGGATATCAAGTACCCTCTCTAATATAGCACAGCGAATTGCATCAGGGACTATACGGGAAAAATTAAAGTCACCGGGGCCATAGATATTCCCGCAACGGGTTATAGCAAGAGGAAGCCCATACGCATAGGCATAGCTGTGCGCGATCAGGTCGGCGCAGCTCTTGGACGCGTCATAAGGGTTCCTTCCCTGCAAAGGGGCTCTCTCGGTATAAGGCAGCTTTTTATGACTCCCGTAGGCTTTGTCGCTGGAAGCGATTATTACGGCTTCCATCTCTCCTTGTCTTCGAGCAGCCTCCAATACCTCCCACGTTCCTGCCACATTGGTCTCGAAAGCTCGGCGGGGATTATCATGGCTACGCTTCACAATAGCTTCAGCGGCTAGGTGAAAAATAACGTTTATGGAATGTTTACGCAGTATCCGAGAAACCAAAGTGTAATCCGCCACGCTGCCTTTATAAGCAGTCATCTTCCGATAATCCTTTTCACGAAGTATCGTCTCCTTCCGAAAAGTCTTTATGTCCAAGCCGGTGACTTCAGCCCCAGATAAGAACATCTTTCGCGTCAGGTGGGATCCCAGAAAACCTTCAAAACCGGTAATCAATACCCGCTTATCCTTCCAAAATGATTTCTGCATTATAGTTTCCTTTTTATCTCACAGTTAGGAAAATAATTTAAGAAAATCTTTGTAATATATCTTTTTATATATACACCACCCAAGGAGGGCTCCCTTTTCCCCAAAGCTCTTCCAGTTCAGTTTTATCTCGCAAGGTATCCATACATTTCCAGAACCCGGTATGTTTGTATGCGCTTAATTGTCCGGATTTTGCCAATTTCTCCAAGGGGTCTTTTTCCCATATCGAAGAATCATCTTCAATATAATCAAATATTTCCGGTTCCAACACAAAAAATCCCCCGTTGATCCAGGCGCCGTCTCCTTTGGGCTTTTCCAAAAAAGATTGGACACCGCTTCCTGAAACAATATTCAGGGCACCGAATCTGCCGGCGATTTGAACTGCGGTAATGCTTGCTTTTTTACCACAGTTTTTATGGAATGCTAACAAATTCTTTATATCTATATCTCCAACACCATCACCATACGTAAGCATAAATGTTTCGCCTCCGATATATTTCTGCACTCTTTTTAACCTGCCGCCGGTCATAGTATTTAGGCCAGTATCAATCAAAGTGACTTTCCAAGGCTCAGATTTTGAGCCTATAATCTTCATGTGATTATTGGATAGATCAAGCTCAATATCTGCGGAATGCAAAAAATAATTAGCGAAATATTCCTTAATTATATATCCTTTATACCCAAGACAAATGATGAAATCATTAAAGCCATAATGTGAATAAAGCTTCATTATGTGCCAAAGAATCGGTTTACCGCCAATTTCTACCATCGGCTTTGGTAAAACCTCTGTTTCCTCGCTTATTCTAGTTCCTCTCCCACCAGCTAAAATTACTATCTTCATGTCTCCTCCCACAGATTGCAATCAATCATATAGTGATCTTCGACAAAAAAGAAAATATTCTAAATTATTTCAATCTCAGGAAATGGAAAGATCATTTTCCCGCCTGCGGCTAAATAATCCTTTTCACGACGAATAATACCATCTTTAAAATGCCAAGGCAGGACCAAGAAATAATCCGGCTTCATAGCGTGCGCTTCCGCTTCGGAAATAATCGGTATGTGCGATCCGGGTGTTATCCGGCCGAACTTCTCCGAATTAACTTCGGCGATAGCCGAGATATCCGCATTGGTAAAACCACAAAATTGCAAAGTGACGTTGCCTTTAGTTGAAGCTCCATAACCAATCACTTTTTTCCCGTCGGCGACTAAGGCATGGATGAGCCGCACTAAATCATTACGGTGGCGGAATACACGTTCTTCAAAATCACGGAAAGGTTTTGGCGTATTGAGTCCCATGCGATCTTCCTGCTTCAATAACCAATCAATAACAGGATGATTAATCTTAAGAGTATTATTTGATGACTTGGCAGCAGTTACCGCAAAACTACCGCCATTCACATTATTCATGCCGACATCAATAATCTTAAGGTTTGCAGCCATAAGAATCCTCATCACTACACTCAAAGAATAATATTCGATATGCTCATGACAAATGGTATCATACGAGTTTGTCCTCAACATCGAAGGCATATAACTTTGTTCAAAATGCCATACACCATCATCTGCCAACACAAACTCAATCTCTTTTGCGAACTGAATAGGATCTTCAAGATCATAGAACATTGCGATTGAAGTGATGATCTTAGCCGGCTGCTGCATTATAGACCTATAGGCTTTCACGCTGAAGAAATCAGGAACCAACTGGATATCCGAAGTGTAATATTTAGCAAATTTACGTCCGGTCGGGTCAATTCCTATCCGTTTCAAGCCAGAAATCGCATATGCCTTGAGGGTAGTTGCATCATTACTGCCAATATCTAAGACAACGTCTCCAAACTTCGGATTTGTCAACCGTTCCAAATAACGAACCTTGTAAGTTAAATGATCGACCATTGATTGATTGAGACCTGAGCGGTAGCCGTAATTGTCGCCGTACATTTCCGATACTTCATAGGAATGTTTCAACTGTAAAAGCCCGCTGTCAGGAGACCAAACCAACTCAAGAGGTCCCTTTGTTACAGATTCATCGGCAGAATTCGGAAAAACACCTGTCAAAGCCTGTGTTCCCAAATTCAAGACCGAAATTAAATTTTCACTCTTTCCGATCCTGCAACGATTAATTTCCTTATAGGTACTCATTATCATCTCCTATTTAGCGGAACTAACGGAAAATGAATCCTCAGATGGTTTAGTAAAACACGTTGGATAAACTGGCCCAATTTTTCGAGATGCTTCAATAAATTCGGGGATATGCGACTGAAACTCGCTAAGGTGCTTAAAACGAGAAAATAACCTTGCCGGATTAAAATAAATCGCATTCTTTTCAGAATCATTCTTAATGATCTCACCCAACCAGTACCAGATCTGTGGCAGATGAGCAATGCGACGTTTATCAACTTCTTTATGCAATGCACCCATTTTTTCAGCTAAATCAAGTGCCTCAGGAATACGTTCTAATATCCATAGCGAAGCATATTTAAGCCAGGACACATTCATATTAACGACTATCTGTGGAGTCCCAAGCCACACTCCTTTCTCATCCATCATATTATGCAGCACATAATATGTAGTAGGCATACAAGTCAACATAGTTGAGAACGGCCTGCCGGAAGTGTCCTGAGTATAAGCGCGTAATGCATGATCGCGGCGAAAAACCAAACAATAAATTGCCGTAAAAAGATTCTCAGACAACATAGAAAGCTCGGATATCGGAGCAATTTTATCAATTGTCGGCTTAGTAATAGGTGTTGCATGCTTAAAAAATACACTGAGATCTGTAACCCTCTTTGCATTTTCTTCACGTGTGTAGGCATAATTTAAATAAAGCAATGCCACATTTGAATTCTGCCGAATCGCCATAAGCACCTTTTCAATCGCGCCGGGAGCAACGAGGTCATCATCACCAATGATCCAAATGTACTGTCCACGGGCGTGGTGCGCAGTAACTCGAAGATTACCAAGCATCCCAACATTAGACTGATTCCTATAATAGCTAAAATCCTGGCGGAATTCATACGATTTAACAATCTCATTAGTATGATCAGTCGAGGCATTATCACAGACCACTATTTCGACATCAGCGATAGGTGTAGGTAGAAGTCTACTTAGATTCTTTAGGTTAAGCGATAACCATTCAGCGCGATTATAAGTAGTGATGCAGATTGAGAGTAAAGGACGTTTCTCAAGATTTGTCATATTTGCACGAAATGAACTTTCATCAACTGGCACGACAGATGACTTCCGGGTTAACAGAACACGTTCTTCCGCAAGAGATTTAACAATCTCTTCGGCGTAGTCGCGCCATTTTTTAAATGGTCTTGAGACGGCTTCTTGGGCAAGCTTTAAACGCAATTCCTCATCAACTATAAGCCGTTCAATCGCTAAAGCGAACTCATCAATATCAGAAGTATCAACCATCAAACACCCTCCGCCGTTTTCTGCGATTTCCATCATTGAACTGGCATTGCGGCATATGCACGGACGGGCATTCCAGAGACTCTCTAAAATCGGCAAACCGAATCCCTCTTCAAGCGAGGGGTAAATGGTGAAATCGCTGGAGCGGTAAAGTTCATGTAACCGCGAATCATCAGTTTCCCGTTCCCATTGAACTGCGGGGATTATCTGCATGAGGTTCTGAATCTCTTTCTCAAGGCCTGAGAAAGGAGCGCTACCGACAATAAACAATTCTACGCGCTTATCTGCAGGCAATCGCCTCTGCACCATTGCGAAAGCCTTAAGCAACTTCAGATGATTCTTACGCGGCTCTACCGTACCGACACAAAGAATTCTTATTGTTTCACTTGCCGGTTTTACGTCAAGATTACGCGGAGATTCCGTAAATTCACCGGGTAAAAACGCCACACGCAGTCGTTCAAATAAGTTTGGCGTATGCAAATAAGTTTGTGATTGTAGAAATTTCAAAAGATCAGCATTAGAATGTTCGGAAATTGAAAAGACAAGATCGGAATCATTTATGGCACACATATAGTCAGAATGCGCCTTAGTTGCTTGTAAAGGATAAAGATTTTGCATTTTATAAGGAATGGCATCGAAAAAAATCGCTGCGGTCCGCAGCCCGCTGGCGTGCGCTGCTTCAATAATCGTAGCAATGCTGGGAGCCGAAGAAGCGGAGATAATTTCAGGGATAAAAAGCCAGTCAGCCGGCTTAAACGTCTTTAAGTCACAACTTGTCCAATCATCTACCTGGGGACCATTCCATTGAGCAAGATGTAAAAGCTCTGCATCTGTCGGAGAAACAAAAAAACCGGTATTTATATTCCATTTTACAGGTACGACGTCAAGACCGATTTCAATCAATGCACGCGCAAGATTACGGGCTACTCGCTGTATACCAGTATTGTACGGAAAAACGCAGGTATGATGAACTAAATAAAAAATCTTACCGATTTTATTCCCGGCCATGGTCACAGAGTCAAGGAGAGAACGAAAATCGTTGGTGTAATTAGACCAAGTTACTTTTTTTCTGTTCTTTGCCTCTTGCTCCAGCTTGCGCAGCTTGTCCGGATCATTAATAAGTGTAGAAATCGCATCCTCAACCTTACCGGCATCCCGCACATCAATTTCCAGACAGCCGCCTCCTTTTGCCGCTTCAGCCATAGCGCCGAAATCAGCACAAATACAAGGCTTGCCGTAATTCAAGCTTTCGACAATAGGCAACCCGAAGCCCTCTTCATATGACGGAAAAACCGTGAAAGCACAAACACGATATAATTCATCCAGATCCTCATCGCTTATATTCCCCCGGTAAACAATATTCTTGTTCCGCGATATTGCTGTGTGAATTTTAGTTGCCATATTTTCATGCAAATTGCCTACAAGAACTAGTTTCCAATCTGCATGTGGATGACGTACACAAAATGCTTCAAACGCCGCAAGAAGGACTCCTTGGTTCTTATGTCTCTCGATCGTGCCGACAGAAAGAATGATCTTTTGTGTTGCCATCGAAGGCTTAGCAGAACTTTCCGTGAGACGCGTTTCGCCGGGCAACAGTAACGGCTCAACAAAGGGAATTACAGTTAGGGCGGATTTCTCATGTTGAATAAAGAAAGAAATAAGATCTCGCGCCGACCAACGCGATATCGAAACAACAAGATCGGCAAGTAATAGATGCTGCATATATTCGGAATGCGCTGAAGCTATATTCTTAAACTCTTCGCATCGAAGCGGAATTGCATCGTAAAAAATAAAGGCTGTTTTCAGCTTCGCCTCCCTTGCCTTCATTAGAACGTCAAGCGTAGGCGAGTATCCGTGAAAATTAATATGGGTAACTTCCGGTACAACAAGCCACGAATCATCGCTACACTCCAAATTGTTAATAGGTTCTTTCGGGGCATCAGGGACAGGATAGGTTGACATTATTTGCTGATTTATAACCGGCCCCTGCCACTTGCAAAAATGTGTTAATTCAATTTGATTAATCTTTACAAGAGCTTTCAACTCTGGACACCAACGTACAAATATAACATTTTCGCCGGCTTCAATGAGTCCGCGCGCAAGACTCCGAGCCACCCTCTGCATTCCGGTGTTAACACAACATCCAACGGTATGATCTACATAGCAATAAAGAACCCGTTTTGTTTTCGTTAAATAGGTAGTAGACCTACGTTGAGCCAAAGCCGGGACATGCTGCAATTGAATAACAGCTGGTTTATAATAGCGTCTGGTAGGTAAAGTGACCTTGGGTGGACGCGGATGTGCTGCTGCAAACGATAAGAAACGTGCCCCAACCGATGGGAAACGCCTGGCTACAGATGATAACATTGTTTTCAAAGGCGGCATTGAGCGAATCCCCTGTAAACTCACAGCAAGAATACCACAAGCTAATTTCTTGGCTAAGCATATACCTTTCTTCTTAATACTAACAAGAATCGGACGAACCCATAAAAGATTAACAATATAAGTTAATTTGTATCTGGAAGACACACTCGAGTTTGAGCGCCCTTGGAATTCTATCGACCCCTTAAAAGAATTAATCAAATCGTTGATTGTCTTAGACTGCATATGACCGATAACAACTGACACGTTCTCTGGCTTACGTTCCAGAAAATAGTGATAGGCAGCAACAACATCGGCAAGCGTCGGTTTAAAATCCTTCCTAAAGGACCAGGTACATCTAACACCATATAGACTTAGTTTGTTGTAACGTCCTCGGGCAAAATATTCAATTTCCCAAGTCTTAGCTTTGGCATTTTGTTCCCGAATCCTTGCCACATTTAGTTCTTTTTGCAGCTGTTGCAATTGAAAGTGTAGTTGAGCGTTATATCCAATAACTGCAGTAAGTTTAACAATTAACCCCGCGGCTTGTGCAGATTTATCTTTGATAAAATCTCGAATAATTTCCTTGTTTTCCTCTGCATTGTTTAAAAGTATATATAATTGCTCCATTAACTTAAAACTCCACTGAACTACCGGTGTTGAGAAGAATGCGAATACAAGATTACGATATGGAGGCTCAAACTGATCCAAGATAGTAGTAACCATACGTGGTGCAATAGGAGTTTCTATTTTCCCTGTGCCGACCTCGTGAATAAAAACAAAAAAGGCCAAAAATATATCCCTTGGGCATATACAATCATTCTTATTCTTGGTAATAGCCCCATAATCAATTAAGCTTGCGTGCCCGCCGGAACCGATAAGCACATTCCAAACCCGGATGTCATTATGATAAAGGCCGACTGATTCCAAGGTCACAAGCTGTGCCAATATATCTTTCAAAACTAGTTTTGCGTCATACGACTTCCCGGAAGATATCATATCAACTAACAATTCACCGGGTAACTGTTCGCGTACCAACCAAGCTTCATACTCATTCCTTCCATGCAGCAATAAACAAGGGGCATTAAAATCCATCGGTGGATTTGATAAGAAATTCACCTCATTATTATATTCATCCAGATTAGGTGTAAGACGCGTTGCGTGATCTAAACGGAATAATTTCACGACGCTCCCCTCCCCAAAGAAATAACGACGTGTGCCTTGATGGGTACCTTTAGCAAACATATGAGAATCAACTTGCCAAGAATCAAACCTCCCTATTTGCTCATTAAGAAACCAATAGCGACTACTGGCGATATACAGCGGACGATTAATGTCTGAGAGATGTGTTTTATGCCGGGCGAGCTCATGAACAAAAGCAAAACCCTCAAGTAACAAACGCGGGTCTTGCGGTTGCGAAGGTCCCCAATACAACGGTTCATTATTTAAAGCCAACTCGAAAATGCCTGCGGCTACTTTAGTGGAAAGTCCAGTGAGCATTTCTTGAACATCAGGGATACCTACTTCATGCACAATGTGATGGAATACGCTTAAACCAAGAACTAAATCATATTGATCAAGCACAAGCCGTGCTAAAACATCCTCAATCCGCGCCACTTCAAAACTAACTTTGGATTTGGAGTGCTCGCGCATCAAAACACGGCAAACTGCGATGTTAGCATCTAAAGAATCCACGCCATGGACTTGGGCACCTAACTTAGCAAGATTAAAGCTAAAAAAACCTTGTGCGCAACCCAGGTCGAGCACGCGTAACGAACGCTTTAATTGTTTTTCTAACGCTCGATAATTCTGTAGAAGATGTACGAGCCGATCTTCGCAGTCTCGCGAAACGACTTTGGAGAATTCAGGGTGGCCAAAAATAGGCTGGTAAACTTCAGGAAGAGCCTTAACTAAATCAGAAAAAGAGCCATTACTAGTTGCTTTATTTAACACACGACACCTCTTCAATCATACTAAACTGCGCTTTAAAGTCAACCATCCCCCAAAAGCCCACGGGACGTTCGACGGTCAGTAAGACTGAATCATAACGCCTGTCCAAGGGCACAAGCAAATCCTGCGAACCGGCAGCAATACCGAACGATATTAAATAATGCCCGGCATTGAGATTAATCGGCATAGAGAACAGGAATACAATTACTTGTCCTGCTTTCACGGCAATTACCTGCTTACCTTCCGTTGCCAAAAAAGAATTAGTGCCATAAAGAAATACCCCATCATAAGTCTTGATAAGAAAACCCGCAGTAAGATCATTATAATCAGCATCAAATTGTACTTTAAAATAGAATTCAACGTTGGTATTGCTGCTTATTATAAAAGGGTAGTCTTGCCCATTAGTACGCACCAGATAATCAAGTATACGAGCGCCTCCGTTCCCCCACCGATACTCTTCTTTGCGATATCCAGGTCGCGTATGGAATACTTCTTTTGTTCCTTTCATGAACTCGCAATTCGGCGTATTGGATTTGTTTTCATCGGGAGGGTCATTTTTACCCTTTCCAAAAAGCTCATCCATATACAAATTAGTTACATCACGAGGGAGGCCATCCATAAGCACACCTCCCTCGCGAATAAGTAACGCACGGCTACAATGTTTAACAATATCGCCTATGGAATGTGTTACTAATAATAATGTATTTCCTTTCTTCTGGTATGCGGCAATTCGTTCATAACATTTGGCTTGAAAGTAAGCATCACCCACAGACAATGCTTCATCTACAATCATAATATCCGGATCAAAGTTAATAGTTGCGGCAAAAGCAAGGCGGACATACATCCCGCTTGAATAAATTTTTACAGGTTGGTCAATGAATTCGCCAATGTCAGCGAAGGCAGCAATGTTATTAAATTTCTTATCCATCTCCGCTCGCGAGAAACCCATAATTGCACCGTTCATATATACGTTTTCCCTGCCGGTAAATTCAGGATTAAAGCCGCTGCCGAGTTCAAGAAGTGCGGCAACCTTACCATTCACACTTACACTTCCGGTAGTTGGCGCAAGCGTACCGGCAATAATCTGTAGGAGCGTACTTTTTCCACAGCCATTTCGGCCTATGATTCCTATGGTCTCGCCTTTTCTAACTTCGAATGAAATATCTTTAAGCGCCCAGAACTCTTTATAAAATTGTTTCCGGCCGCGTAAGAGCGTCTGCATAAGCCGGTGGTGCGGCGCCTCGTAGATCTCATAACGCTTACCGACATTCTCAACCTTCAAAACAACGTTAGAGGACATCGGCGAACCCACGCTTGGTTTTCATAAACCAGGCATATCCCAGTTGGAACACCGCTATAGACAGCAGTGTTACAATCCCAAGCCCCTGCCAATCCGGCCACTCATTATAGATCAAAACCTGCCGCGCAGACTGAACAATCGGGGTTAAGGGATTTAAAAGTAAGACACCTCTGACTGACTCCGGGACCATCTCAACGCTGTAAAAAATCGGGGTCATAAAATATAATACCTGCAAAACAATCCCGATCAAATGCGCCAAGTCGCGGATGAAAACCCCAAGCGACGCAACAAACCAGGCAAACCCGCAGGAAAAAAGTATTAATGGGATAAAAATAAGAGGAAGGCAAACGGCAGCAAGGCAGATTTTATGGAAAAATACAACAATGCCTATGATTAAAATTCCAATCCAAATCAGCCCGAAAAAACAAGCGCTCAACACGGAGGAAACAGGCAGTAGTTGAAGGGGAAAAACCACTTTCTTTACGTAATTTGGATTCCCTGCCACAATCCCCACTGAACCATTTACACTCTCTGAAAAAATATTGAACATGGACATACCGCAAAACATAATCAGAGCAAACGCTGCTTTGGAATCACCGACCCCCGCGCCCCAACGCGCCTTAAAAACCACCCCGAAGACGAAAGTATAAACAGCCAGCATCACCAAGGGAGTCACCAACATCCAGATAAAACCCATCATAGTCCCTTTATAACGGATCTCAATGTTCCTGCGAACAAGCTGGGTTAGTAACTCACGGCCCTTCCAAGTTGTCCAAAGAGTATTCAACGGATTCAGGTACTTCCAACTCGATTCCTGTTGCGTGATCGCTCTCATTTATATTTTATTACATTTAGTCTGTATATTGCCCAAATCAGCGTCCACCATCATCGTCACAAGTTCGTTAAATTTTACTTTTGGTCTCCATCCGAGTTGTTTTTTGGCTTTGGAACAATCGCCGAGTAAAAGATTAACTTCTGCCGGCCTGTAGAGACTCTTGTCAACTTTAACGTATTTTTCCCAATCAAGGCCAACATGCCCGAACGCCGATTCCACAAACTCCTTTACGGTATGAGTTTCGCCTGTAGCAATAACGTAGTCATCCGGTTCGTCCTGTTGCAGCATAAGCCACATTGCCTCCACATAATCACCGGAAAAGCCCCAGTCGCGTTTCGCATCCAAATTGCCCAACCTTAATTCTTTACTCATCCCGAATTTAATCTCCGCCACGGCGTTGCTTATTTTGCGCGTGACGAACTCATATCCCCTGCGCGGCGATTCATGGTTGAAGAGAATGCCGTTGCAGGCGAACATACCGTAGCCCTCCCGGTAATTACGGGTCAGGTCGAAACCAGCCACTTTCGATATCCCGTATGGAGAGCGCGGATGGAACGGCGTGCTCTCCGTCTGCGGGATCTCCCTTACCTTCCCGAACATCTCGCTTGAGGCGGCGAAATAGAACTTGCAGCGCGGCGCCAGTTCCTTTACCGCGGCGAGGATATAATGGGTACCGTTTATGTTAGTATTAATAGTGGAGAACTCGTCCTCGAAAGAGTAACTGACGAAGCTCTGCGCCGCCAGATGATAACACTCATCCGGTTTTATCTCATGGACTATTTTGAACAGGCTGGCGAAACTCTCCAGGGAACCGGAATGCAGTGTGATATCTTTCTGGATATGCCTTATCCTCCAAAGACGGTGCTCGGGATCCTCCAAAGCCACCCTCCTGACGATACCGTGTACACGGTATCCCTTCTTTAGCAGGAATTCCGATAGATATGAGCCATCCTGACCGTCGATACCCGTGATAAGCGCTGTCTTCATCTTTCTCCCTACTCCTTAGCTGTTATCTGGTGGTCGCTTTAACCTATGTCCCATTGATACATAACACGCTGCCGGCGTTGATATTACATTTATTTTAATGATACCCGTGACGAAAATCCTGAGCCAGCCGGTCTGTAGTAATTATATACTATTGAAGGTCTAACACAAGAATTTTTAAAGCATTACAGCATTGCGGCGTGATTTACCAAATGGATAGGCGGATGCCGAGGCATTGTCATGTATCAACCGGCCTATTTCCTGCAGTATCTGTCGTGCAGACGCTCTATGTCGTCCTCCTCCAGATAAACGCCGGTCTGCACCTCCACCAGTTTCAGGACGGTCTTTCCCGGGTTCACCAGTCGGTGCCGACAGCCCACGGATATGTAAGTGCTCTCGTTGGGCTGGAGAATGAAGGTGTTCTCCCCCCTTGTCACCTCGGCCTTGCCTTCCACGACCACCCAATGCTCGCTGCGCTGGCGGTGCACCTGCAGGCTGAGGGCATGCCCGGGATTGACCTCCACCAGCTTTATCTTGAACCCCGGCAAATGCTCCAGGACCGTGAAGCTGCCCCACGGCCTTTTGACCCTGCGGTGGCTGTAATACTCCTGCCTGCGGCTGTTTTTTAGAACGTCTACGACCTTCTTGACCTCCTCGCTCCTGTCTTTACCGGCCACAAGCAGGGCGTCCGGCGTGTCCACTATTATCATATTGTCCAGCCCCAGAGTGGCCACCAGCCTCTTGTCGGGTACAACTGTAGTATCACTGCTGCCGAAATCTATCACCCCTTTGGGGATATGATTGCCGTTGTCATCCTTGGATATCATTTCATCCCAGGACTGCCAGCTGCCGAGGTCGGACCAGCCAAGCTCAACCGGGGCTTTCACCATCAGCAATGAAGCCGTTTTCTCCAGTATACCGTAATCAAAGGCCATAGGCTGTATTCCCGCCCAGCTCCGGTCTATATCCTGCGGCCCGGCCATACAATGCACTGTCGAATACAACTCCGGCATATACGTCATGAACTCCCGCAGAAAGACCTCGACCGAAGCGACGAACATTCCGCTGTTCCAGTAATAACCGCCTTTGCGCAGGAACATTTCAGCGGTCCTCAAATCCGGCTTTTCACAGAAACGTTCCACGCCTTTAATGAGCTTTTTCTCGCTTGCGGCCAAGGCGGGCACATCGGCTTTTAGGGACGCGGTGATCCCGGCGGAGGATCGTTCTTTTATATAGCCGTAACCGGTTGCCGGCCTCGAAGGGGTTATCCCGAAGACTATTATCTTCCCGCAGGCGCAGCATTTGAAAGAAACGCGCAAGAGATCCCTGAATATGCCGGGATTCCCGATCAAATGGTCGCAGGGCAGCACGGCCACTTGCGCCGAAGGATCACGCAGGCTTATCAGACGGCAGGCCACGGCTATGGAAGGCGCGGTGTTCTTTCCTTCTGGTTCACATATAATGTTCCCGGAGGGGATCCCGTAGTGGCGCGTGATCTGCTCGATCTGGTGAAAATAAAGTTTGGAAGTTACAGTATGGATATTTTCCGCCGGCACCAGCCCGTTGATCAGCCGCAAAACGGCCTCTTCGAACAGGCTGTTCGGACCGGATAACGGGAGGAATTGTTTCGGTTCCAGGGTCCGGCTTAACGGCCAAAAACGGCTGCCCTGTCCGCCTGCCAGCAGCACGGCATAACGCACCGACGAAAGCGCCTTTTTGTTCATCCTGCCTGCCTTTATGACCATAATGGAATAAAAAACCTGCTATGCTTTATGAAGCTCAGCGGGCTGAAGCCCGCGGTTTTCCGGCCGCGCATGTATAAATCTCATCCGCTTTTATACTCCGCAGACGTTAAAACCGCGCCCTTGAGGACGCGGATAATACCGGATGCGGGTTTCATACGGTGAAAGTCCTGCCGATCAGCGCCGCGAGCATCCCCGGGTCCTCGATCAGGTCCGTGGCCGACCAGGCGTCAAGACAATATCTCTCCACGTAATCGTATTTCAGCCGGCCGTAACCGGAATCCCCCCAGCCCTTACCCCAGGAATTCTTGAACTTGAATTCTCCGGTCCTGTCATCGTAACCGCAGACGCAAACGGCGTGCCCGCCCAGTTCTCTTTCGTTCTTGCGGGGCATAGGCACCTTGCCGTCCAAGGCCGTTTTCTTGCTCAGCCAGCCGGAGAAGACCAGCATTCCTCCTAAAAAAGGCCCGTTTACCAACAGGCTCTTCTTCATTTCTTTGATGTTCTTAAGGCGCGCGTAGGCCTTGATGCGGTACCTCAACGCCTGGATGTCGGCGTTCTTTTTTGGGCGGTCGGTCTGGTAAGGCCTATAGGGCCAGCTTGACTCCAGGCAGGCGCCCTTTTTTAAAAGCACTTTCATCGCCACCCTGGGATAAGTGCCCTCGCTCTCAGGTGTCCCGTCCAGCTTTTTGCAATGGGCGTATACGTACCGGGGCGAAAGCGGGATATACTTACGGTACTCCTTACCGTCAAAGTATTCTTTTACCCCGACGGTCCCGGCGAACGCCACGCAGGTCCCTTCCTCCCCCTGGTCCCGCACTGGAGACATCGCCGGGGTATAATCCAGCCGTGCCGGCGGTCTGACCACCGGCAGAAGCAGTCCCATCGGGATATCGCGCGGATCCCGGTAATCCTTCAGGCATCCCAGCTTGAAAACACGGGCCATTGTTTTATTATATACCCGGCGGCGGGAAAATCAACTGGATAAAGGATAAATTAGGGCGGGCGCCGGGTCATATATCCTAAAAAAACCGGGCGGCAGAGAAACATCTCAACCGCCCGGTCAGGATAATCGTGCCCCGGCTTCTTCTTATTCTTCCTCTTTGACCTTGGACTTCGCCGAGGAAGCCGCGTTCTGCGCGCTGAGCCAGGCCGAATAAAGCCCGTTCTCATACGACTCGACGGTTACAGCCGTGTATCCATTATGGAAATAATTCTGCATATCTACGACATAGGTCGGATCGATAGCCAGCGTGCCGGTCTTAGTATTTAACGCGATCCCCGAACTTATCTTGAGATCGCTCAAATCGTCATAGTAGTATTTGACATTGTCGGCGAAAGCGCTGAACAAAGCCGTCAGCCCTTTATAGGGATTGGCGCCGTTCTGGAAGTATTCGGCCGCCTCGCTCTCGAAACTGTAGAGATTGTTCTCTATCTCGAAAGCCGCGGCTGTCATCTGCAATTCCTGGATGAATTTGTCCGGCAGATACTCCACCGGTATGCAAGCCCCCTCGGTGCCTTCGCCCTCTGGGACGTTGAGTTCCAGCAGTTTCGTGCCTTCCACCGGAGTCGTCCCTTTTCCTTCGTCGTACAGGGCCGAAACCGCCTCTTTTACCGCTTCGGTGGCCGCGTCCTGATACCCTTCCACTATGGAACTGAGGGTTTCGCTGCGTTCTCCGTTCAATTCGTACTCTTTCAGGAAATCGGCGTCAAACCGCACTTCTATGTCGCCTGCGCTGTTGCGGGTTATGGATACCGGAGAATTATCGGCGGTCTGCCCCACCGTTATGGTGTCATAATCAAAATCAAGGTCATACGAGGTCAACGCCCATGCCGACGCGTAGAATACCGCCGATTCAAGAACGCGCTGATCCGGGACAAACCCCCATTCGGAGAAAGCCTCGTAGCAGTCGCCGGTCGTGATCTCATTCAGGAACTCCTCCTGGAGCGCCCTTACCGAGTCGACAGATATCTCATCGGATTGGGACGCCGGAGTCACCATCGAAGAACCGGACGACTCTTCCATGACGTAATCCGGGGCCGATTCTCCTTCATAATCTGCTGATGCCAGGACTATGGAAAAAGGGAACAAAAGTAGAACGGCGAGAAAACAAACAAAACGTTTAGGCATATAATCCTCCTTTATATCCCCCTTGACCAACTGCGGATACCACATATACTGCTTCCGACCCCCGGAATATGTGGTTTCTATATTAAGAATAACATAAAAAAAGTCTTTATTTCAAGTCAAATAGCCGGATTTTGATTTGTTTTACTTGCAACGCCTTTCCTCTGGACATATTCGGGCACTCGATGTAATGCAAATCAATACGGTAAACGGGTAGGAGAATGGCGCACTGAGACATCCCAATTATAAGAATTTCCTATAGTTCTACAATTTTCACCGTTTGAATCACAATTATCAAGCAGATTCCAGACGGCTCCGATCACCTTGCCGTTGCTGAATTCAAGACGGTTCAGACTAATACTTTCATTGTCTGTAGCAAAGACATACCCGGCGGTCGACCAGAAAGCATCGGCTATCATCTCCGCCATGCTTTCATAAAGATTACCGTCATCCGCTCTTAATCTTATCGCTGCAGAGCATGAGCTGACGACTACTGTCCCCCCGGACGCCAGGCTATATTCCATCTTTTGCATAGCGTTATAATCGGCAGCGGAGAAATAACTGCTTGTCCCCCAGCGCATCGACTGCAGGTCGCCATGTGCGGAAAACCAGATAAAATCCGCTCTCTGCTCCTGAGGTAAATAAAGGTGTGCGGCTGTCAACACGGAATTTATGGCTTCGGTGTCGGTTTTCGCCGTATAATACATCACCCGGTAGCCGTTATTGATCAAAGAAGAAATGATCGCGTCCTTGGAAGACATCGCGCCATTATAATCATACTGCGCGAATACCAGTATAGCCAGACGCCTGCCGTCGGGCGCATCCATTATCCTGTTCTTGACTATTTCTTTGAAGTTGCTGTCATAGAACCTATCTTTATAAGGGAGCAATTCTTTATAAACCTGAAAAGCCCTCTTGTCTTCCGCGGTGCAGCGGAGGAGCCCGCCTGCGCCGCTTTGTATCACATTGAAGGATATCTGAGTACTTTTCCCTTTCACCTCCGCGGAAGCCGATGCGCTCACCGAAAGTGAATCATAATCTATAGAGTAGAACCCGCCGTCCGGCAATAGAATCCCGGAGGGTAACTTATCTTCCGTCTTTACGAGTACCGCCTTGCGCATCGTCCCCACCGCATTGCCTGAGCCGTCCAGTATTTTCGGGTCATTCTCGCCGTTAAATACATCTACCAGATTGCTCTCCTGATCTTCCGCCAGCATCGCCTCCACGTATCCGGCAGCGGTTTTGTCGCTGAAAGAAGAAAACAGCCGCTTCACATTCTCCTTGTCCATCCCGGCCATAATGGCTATTCCCGATAAAGGATTGATCCGGGAGAAATACGTTACCGCCGAGGAAACAGAAACTTTGGAATAGCCGTCCATAATGGAGGCCGCTTCCTTAGCTGTCAGCAAAGAAACGACTTTATCCATAGTGGCCGCGTCAAAAGTCTGAAGGATCGCCGCGCCTGCTTCAGGTTCAAGCGCTTTCAACAGCTCGGCCGTCCTCTTCAATTGCTCTCCGCTGTCTGAAGAATAATTCTTTGCCAATCCCTGTATAACAGCCTTACCGATACCGGGGGCCAGTAAATTTACGGCCTTTACGCTCTGCCCTTCATCACGGCCGCTTAGATATCTCAAGACCTGGGCTGGATTCTGGGCTTTTTTCATGAATTTCTCCAGCCCGGTCGTCCTGTTTGATAATCCGCTGCGGTCATATTCCGCCTTAACATCTACGCCGCTCAACGCTCCCTTGTCCGCGTAATAGAACTCCAGAAGTCCGTTGAACACCTCGCTTTGCGTAGCACTGTCGAGACGGGAAAAAGAGCTCCAAGCCGTGTCCGCGCTGCCAGCCGGCGGCGCACCGACAACGGTATACAGCAAACCGGAAATAACATCACCTTTCGAGGCGACATCCTCAAGGGACGCGCTCAAGTACCCCGGGTTGTTCAAAATAAGGGCGCCTACAGCAGCCGATAGACCGGTTTTTTGGAGCGCCTCTTTAAATGCCGGGTATCCTATCCCTGTTATGCCCCGGAGAACGCTCTGTATATCTTCGGGATCGGCATTATTGGCTTCCAGGAGTTTCTGCCTGTCGATTCCCATGTCGGTGATAAGCATCAGCGCGGTCTTCCTGAATTCCGCCCCTTGCGCATCGTCTGCGGCGAGATGCTTTTCCCGCTCATTCCATATTGCGGACATCGTCGGAACACCGTCCTTTACGTAAAGAGTATTAGAGCCGGAGTCAAAAACGCAGGCCGTATTCTCGAACACCGTACCGGCGAGGACTTTAGAATCCACCCCCTTGACGGTTATACTTTCCGTATCCCAGCCGAAATCCTCATTGAAAAACGCCCGCCATAATTCCGATGTCTGCGTGAATACGCCGCTTGTTTTTGCGGCTTTATCCGCGGTCAAACTGTATGAATTGCCCTCCCTGGAAGCGAATTGAAGAAAATATCCGTTTCTAACCTCCTCCCATTCTTGAATAAAGCCGTCGTAATTATCGAGGATTTTTCGCGAACTATCCTTCTTGACCTGGTCTTGCTCGGAGGACAACGAGTTCTTCACCCCATTGGCCTTATCTTTTATGGCCTTAAGGAGTTCGTTCTGCCGTTTCGCGTCAGGAATCAGTGAAAACAATTTCAAGGCAGTGGAACCGCCGGACCCGGCCGGTATGGAGCGGTCCCGGTCGACGGTCACTATATCGAACAATAGCTCTACGGCTTTAGTCTTATCCGCTTTAGCCAGCCAGCCCCCAACCACAGCCGACTTATCGGGGTCTGACAACATTAACGTTATGACGCAGGAACGCTTTTCCTCCGGTAACAGCAGCATGATATTCACGGCTTTTGAGCCGTCCAGGCCAGACACAAAATTCGCTGCAGACCTGTCGGACACTTCATTCAGCACGGCGGCGGCTTTGTTCATTTCCATGGCGTTAAGCCAACCGGCCGCGGCAGTAAATCCGGTTTCACTATTCTGCATCTCCTCCAGGAGCCCGGGGCCCACTTCAAGATCGAGTTTGCCGAGTATCTCTGCCGCCTTGACGTTATCGAAAGATGTCAACACTTTCGATGCCGTTACTATCCCCGCGGTATTCAATATCCCGGCCGTCTTGTCGCCCGAGATCTGTTTCAGCCAGCCCGCGGCGACCGCCAGGCTTTCGGCGTCACCGCTCATTTGCGTTATTATGCCGGCGCTTATATCCGGAGCAAGTTCGCTTAATACTCCCGCCGCCTTGGCGGAGTCGAATTGACCCAATATTGTCACCGCGGTCCCGGCCGGGACCGCATTCAATATGCCGGCCGCTGCGGCGCTCTTCATCTGCTTCATCCACCCCGTTACTGCCGTAAAGCTGTCCGCATTGCCGCTCATCTGCGCCACGACGGCAGAACTTACTTTGACGTCAAGTTTGCCCAGCATCTCCGCTGCCTTGGGGTTATCCAGGGCCGTCAGCACTCTTGCCGCCGTATCCGCCCCGGCCAAGTCCAGTATCCCGGCCGTCGTGTCGACCGAGATCTGTTTCAGCCAGCCTGTCGCAACCGCCAGGTCACCGGCATCCGCGCTCATCTCCGTCAATATGGATGCGGCTGTCCCGGCGTCCATTCCGCTGAATATCTTAACAGCCTGGCCGGGATCCATTGCGGTCAGCACCTTGATACCTGTATCGGCCCCGGTTCGGCCGATCATCGCCGCGCTTTCTTCCGTGCCCAGTGTCAGGAACCAATCTGTAACGACCGGCAGGGCAGATCCGTCACTTACCGCCGAGGACAGGATATCCGATCGCGGTCCGGAGTCCAATGTCTGCAAAATACCGATAGCTTTATCCTTGTCCAGCAGCGGCAAAACTTTCCCTCCTACAGACGGATCTACGCTGCCTAATATCTGAGCGGCTGCCTCATTCTCCAGTCCTGCGAACCAATCAACGGCAATTTCAAGGGTTTCCTCTTTACCGGCTATGCTTTGCAGAGCCGCAGAGCGTACCTGCGCATCAAGCGCCACGATAACCATCTGCGCTTGTTCCGGGCTCAGGCCGGGAAGAACTTTCGCCGCCGCGTCTTTCCCGGCCGAACCAAGTACGGCCGCTGCTTCTGAAGGCTGCATAGTGTTCAATATCCCGGTGATCTCTGCGGTTTCTCCGCGCGAGATCATATCCAGTGTTATATCCACTGCGGCGGCAGGCGAAGCATTGTATATGGATGAAAAATAAGCTGCAGCCTTCGTTTCATCGCCAAAACTATCGAGCACCAGCCCGGGATGCTCCAGTATCAAAGAAGACGCGGGTTTCGCTGCCAATATCGAAGCGGTTTTCTGCGCGGGTAGATCGGCAAGCCATGCTGCCG
>CAZAVF010000005.1:0-17544 GCA_964488935.1 uncultured Planctomycetales bacterium
GACGTATATCCCGGCATCACCGCCGCGCCAATCGGAAAAGTCATCAAGCCGCACTCCCCATTTTTTATCTCCGGCCGGCAGAAAACCGAGTTCAACGATTATCCTATCGTCTTCACTCATAGTCAGGTACGGGAACGGTTTAATAACCGCCTCCCCTTCCCGCTTAAGTATCCTAAATAACCTCGGATGTCCCAAAACCCTATGTAAAAGCGGGGTATTCGGGTTCAAAAGCAGCGTATAATCGGCAGAACTATCCGGCAGGATGTTCATCAAGGCGGACGCTTCCGCCCGGACAATCACCATGTTTTCCAAAGGATCGCGCTGGGCCGATAATTGCCTGTCTATCCATCTTGCCGCAAAGTCACGGTATGTGAATCCCCTGGCGTCCGGATCGTAAATATCACAAGAAATTACATTCAGCTCCGGATTACGCAATGCGACCATGTAATCGGCCTCGGCCCTTCCGCATCCCAAAGAAAGCAGCAAATTCCTTCCGGGATCACCGCCTGTCTCAAATAAGCATAGCGCCTTAGCGATATCTTCCGGGCGGTTACCGTTATCCTCCAGATATGACTTTATTCCCTTTTTCCCTCCGTCCTTTAAAGCGGCTCCTTCTTCTCTCCCCATTTTCGAGAAATAATGCAACGATCGATACCATTTCTCACGATATGACCGCGGCAAAAGCGACAAGATATCGTTCACCTCTCTGCCGTATGTCTGAAGAAAACCGAACGTATTATCTATGAGCGTTTTACCGTCCTCGCCTAACTCGTCCGCCAGGAGGCGCACTTTTTCTTCCGTTTCGCCTAGGGAGAGCTTGGGATACATATAAACTTCAAGCTTATCTATTAAACCAAGATAATGGGCCATGCCGGAAAGTACCGCTGCTTCACGCGCATCGTATTCTCCCAACGACCTATTTATGATCTCGCCGGCGGCGGCGGACAAAGGCGTCTCGGTGGACCGTATCAAGAGAATTAACTTAGGCAGGTCTATACCGCAGAAAAAGAGGTATCGTGTAATCTCCCGGGAAGAAACGAGCAATTCTATTGTTCTATCCGGTCTCGGCACTTCGGATAGACCGGCATTGTAATCGTGCAGGATCCCGCTGATCACCGCTAATAGCGCGTGCTCAAGACTATATCCTTCCTGCACGGCGACAAGCAGTAAGACATAAGCCACGCACCCGCTGTGCGCCAGGTCATGATATTTAAGGAAACCTCCGGCATCGGAATACTTCACATGATCGAAAACCCAAATAAGCGGTTTCAACCGGCGGTCCGTAACCGCACAGGCGGTCCTCAATTGCTCGAGTATCCGTCCGGAAAAAACGTCGAAATCGGATGTCCGTCTGTCAATCTCTTCCTTCGGATATAAAACGAATAACTCCGCCATATTTCGCGGATCCCCCGTTTCCCGGAGTGAACTTTCCGCTGCCAGGAATTCTCTCTCCGGCAGCAACGGATGGGAAACAGTCCGGACTTCTTCATTAAAATATATTCTGGCATCACCGTCCGGCAGGGCGCGTTTCAAACGCACTTGTCTTCCGATCCCTTCTTCATACTCCATACTGCTATGACTCAGTTCTATCCGGTTGAAACCGAGGCTGAACCAGCGTTTGATAGTCTCTCCCAGGCCGAGGTCTTCCGTGCATATCCCGGAGGTGCTCATTTCATCTATACGTTCAAATGCGTGAAAACGCGGGTTATACAGCAGTTCCTCCAGGGCGAAAGCGAATATCTTTCTCCCGAAGCCGGGCTCTACCCACGGCTCTTTATGCATGCTCAATTCGCGCAACACGCAAGTCTTTCTTCCTTGCCTGTCCAACGAAACGGAGACCTCAAAAGTCAGTATCCCGCTTCCGTCATCCGCCGCCGCCCGGTATATGTACAACCCTCCGCCACCCGGCCTAAGATACGACATATCCTGCTCCGATATGTGCATCCCGTCACTGTAAACGGTCACCGGCCCGGATCCGCCGTCAGTCACGGCTACCACCGTGGATAAACAAGTCTGTTTTCCTGCCGTATATAAGCTCTTCTCTACCAGCTCTTCCGAATATAATACGCGGAATCCCGCTGCTCTAACTCTCGCTGTAAATTCATCGTGGCCGACGAAATTCCTGCTGTACTTCTTATCCGGCAGAAATACCATGCCGTCGCCCAATTCTATCTTTACCAGTGTATTCAATATGTCATTCTTCGATTTCACCTGAAGCACTATCAACCCGCCGGGTTTAAGCACTTTACACAATCTGCGCAGTATCGATTCCTGGAGAGTGTTCCCGAAATACTGGAATAACAAACGGGAATAAATGATATCGAAGGACGCATCCGGCAGCCGGATCGGCTCCCGCAAATCCAGCTTCTCGACGCTGATGTTTTCTACCCCTTCAGCTTTCTTTTTCAAATAGACTATAATCTCTTCATTATAATCGGTGGCAACGACATCGCAGCCGCGCGCAGCCAGGCACAAGGCATCGTTCAGATTTCCGCTTCCCAATTCTAAAACACGCATTCCGGCGGTGATATAACCGAATCCCATGCTTTGGGCCATATTGGAAGCCTCGTTAAAAGCGATCACCTTCCTCACTACAGGTACATTCGCCCTTTTCATGGACAAGATATCCTCTTCTCCTCCATCCGGTTCCCGGCAATTGCTGTTCGCTTCCCTTACCGCATAAAATTCTTCAAGCATTGCCTTGAATCCGCAAGGACACTCATCTTGTATCTCCCCGATAAATAGATCCAAACCGGTCTCGCGCAGGACATCCATAACTTCTCTTAATGAAACGCGCTGTTGAGCATCCTCCAGTTGATAGGCGTAAACCACTGCCGCGGCAATCCCCAGGCTGATGTAAACCGGCCTGATCCCCTGTTCAAGACAGAACAAGGCGGCCCCTATGAGACGGTCATTCTTTCTCAATTTCCGGCTTGCCGGTTCTCTGCCAATGCGTTCCACGGAATCGGGGATAACGAGAAAACGGTGCAGAAGATCTTCTGCGATCAATTGCAGATTCTCCCGGCTAAAATAGCCTCCGACATCATTGTTCTTCCTCCAGAGGGCTTCCTGCGCTTCCTTCATTGCCGAAACCACCACATTATATACTTCCTCATCTTGCATTGCCTGCGGCAAGAACCTGTAGCCCTTGGCCGCGCCCAGATACGCCGCGACGGCATGAGCCTGATTGTGCAGAAACAACTTTTCTTCGCGGTAAGCTTGAAAAGGGGCAATGGGTTCAAGCATGGCGGTATTCATGGGGCCTTTCCAGCTTTCTGCGTCCACCTGGATGGCAAACTCATCCTCTTCCAACAAAACATCAAGAGGGCTATCCGCTGAATACGGCCCGGCGGGAATAATAATGCTGTCGATGGCCTCTACAAACCCTATGCGCCGCTCCACATATTCCTTGAACAGGACGCTTTCTCCTTCACAGATATCTTCTTTCAACCGCCGCAGAACCGGCGTCCCTATTTCGTAATTCTCCACGAATATGATGTCCAAAGGTTTTTGCACCTTTTTCCGGTACCGGTCAAGTAACATACATTTTAAAGGATAAGACAGATCCCGGGATCTCTGCGCCCCGATGGAGACAAAAACGACATCGGCATTAAACGCCTCTTCCGGCAGAGACTGAACAATACCATGGCCGAGGTGACAGCATAAGAAGTCGGAGATAACGGTATTCGCTCCGTTCACCCCGGAATGCACGGTATATGCCGTTGCCGATGAAGCACGTTTGATAAGTTCTTTGTCCGTATCTATGAAGACCAGCTTGTATTTATTCCTGACCTGCAGATTATAGGCGAGATGTCCCCTGCCGATAAGACCCATTCCGAATATAACGGCAACGGGGGGAGACCTCAATTTCGAGGCCAGCCACGCCGCGACGGTATAAGGGATAAGAACTGCCTGATATGTCTGGGCCAGGAACTCGCTTTCTACTCCGTATAAATGTGCAAGTTCATGCGTATGATAGAAATACTGGACCAATTGCGGCCTCAGAGACATCTTTGTTTTATTGACATAAAGCCTGCCTGAACGGACATAAGCGAGACTTTCTTCCGTGACCGCCGTGCCTTCCGCCTGTTTGAACGGGATGATCAATTCGCGGGAATTGGCACCGGGGATCGCTGCGCCGCTTTTATACAGGATACCGGAAATATCCGCGGCTTCCAGCAGATAGATCAACATTACGCCGGCGGATAGATATTGAACAGCGGCCGGTAAACCGTACCAGACAACGGCTATCGTAATAATAAGAAATGCTCCCCAGGCTTCAAGCGCGCTGCCCAAGCTTATTTCCCACTTCTTGGGAAGATGATGCCGGCGCACTTCCTCTTCCCCCTTATCAAGCATGCGCATAAGGGCCACTCCCAGGCCTTCAAGATAGAATATAACGGCAAGCTCAAAGAATCTCTTTTTAGCCCTCTCTTTGGAGTCATCCTGCGATATCCCGATGATATCCGGCATATGCCGGTCGCTCCACACACCGGATACGCCTATGACCAGATCAACCCGTCTTCCCACCATCGAATCCCCGGATTTATCGGATGTGATCAATACCCGGGTAGAAGACATACGCGCTGCCTCGTCATTCAACGACTCCCCGATAGGCTCCAGCTTTTCCATCAACTCATTTCTGGAACCGGATAATGAAACAAATATGGCCGCATATTCCTGGCCTGCCGGTTTGGAGACGATATCATCCGCGGAAGGAACGTACGACTGGATACCTATATTCTGCATGCGCCTTGCGGAAAGGCGGACAATATAAGTATTTTTCCCCAGGGCGAACCAATATACCGGCTTCCCCTCTCTCTCTGCATCATATAAAATACGCAGTAACCGCAGGGTACCCTCTTTCTGCCCTGAGATGTTATTCAGCAACCCGTTCTTGACATCCTTGACCGATAAGAATGTCGACTCGATAATCCCGGAAGTCGCGTCATTGTCCGCTTTATCCGGATATAAAGACAACACCTCAAGCAGGCTTTCCAGATACAAAAGAACGCTCAATTCAAACTCGGAAGACACCGGCAAGGCATTAACCATGAAATCACCGGCGGCGTGATCCTTGGTCCTTCCCGGGATATGTATGGTTTTAAGATACCCTTTAGATCGTTCCCAAGCCGGGCCTTGTATATCGGCGGTTATGGCGAAAACATCCTGCTTTATATCCCCTCTCCCTTTCAATCTATGTATCTGATCCATATGATGCACGATCGAGCCGGTCGAACCCGTACCGGAAATGACCAGGATAGAATCGTTCTCTTTTACGCGGAACTCCGAGGTATTCCCCTCCAGCTTATAGACATTAAAACCCAACAGATACAACTTGGAGATGAATAATTTGCCTACTTCTCCCACTCTTCCGGCGGCGCTGATCATCACGGTACCGTTATTTCTTCTGGTCCTGCGCAATGAATCAAGTATATCTATGGTCGCCGTCTTATTCTCATACGAAGAGAGTTCCGGTAAAACCTTCTGTTCGACATGTTCAACCATCCTGCAGATACTGCCGGATACATAATCCAGCATCATAGGATCATCATGCGGCGCGCCATTCCCCCGGGCATCTCCTCCGTCCAGCGATACGATACCTAGCGGATCATACGTTCCCCGCGCTAAACCGCGGTCATTGTCGATTATCCCGCTCAATAAGGCGTTGGCCAGCAGATAATACGCGATGGCGTGTTCACCGCTGGGGTCCTCGATCAATTCACCGGATGCGGAAGTGGCGAAATGAAGGGCCTCGGTCAAAAGAACGCCTTTCAACCAATCCGGTCTCTCTTTCATCAAATTAACAAGACCGGGATACCCGGCAATCAATTCCGGCAACGTTCTGCGTGCGCTATAAACAATATCTGCCGCCTCGTCATCATCCTTTAACCTGAGTTCGGCTTTAAAGACCCTGCCGCCGTGGCTTTCGATAGAAGCAGTTAATAGATCATGCATGACCAGTTCGCTAAGCAACGACTTGGAAATTTTTCCCAGGTCATACACCGGGTCTCTATACAAATACAGGTTGCCATCAGGATATATACCCTGGACATCTATAAAACGCAAACTGCCGTCCGGCAGGCGGAGGACATTCCTTAAGAACAGGTCGCCGAGAGAATTTTCCGGCAGGAATGAAGGACTAAGCAGATCGGGCATGGTCTTAATCTTAGCCGCCAATACCGCAAGGTTTTTATGCCGTCTCCCGTTTATCCATACCGCTTCAGCACACAAGAGACCGCTGAAAAGATACGATATATCCTGATAACTCATGGTACCATTGCTCCATGGCCTGCCTGCCGCCGAATTCCTGTAAAACTCAGTATCTCTGCGCGCAAGAAGCCCCAAACGATAATCTAATTTGTCCAAATGCACTTTCCGCACATAATCCTGGGGCACAGGCAGGGCATTCCCTGAGTAAATGTATCCGGTCAGAATCCTCAATATTCTCTTAAGCTCAGACTGTAGCGCCGGCAATCCGATGCCGGGATTATGGATAAAATGATCAATAACCGGCTCGGCGCCCTGAAAGTATTCAAGCGTATAATAAGTCAAATCCGGGCGCTCCTCGAAATCATATACTTCAGGCAGCAGGGAAACGGCTTCACGCGGCAAATCCATCCTTAATTTCCGGAACCGCTCAAATTGGGACCAAAGCTCCTGCCTATTCTTGGCGGTCAAACCTCCCCATACGGCATATTTCATTACCACGCTTCTTCCCTCTCGGTCTTTTACCAACGCTATGCCTGCCCCGCTGGAGCCGCCCTTCAACGGCTTCAACAATTCATATCCATCCGGCAGTAACGCCTGCAATTCATTATCGGTCTGTCCCCCGTCTTTATCGCCGCTGCCGCCGCTGTCTTCAACGGCCTTGGCTGCCTGCCTTTTCCGCTCCGCGATAAAATCACCGACTATTTTATTGCTCCCGGCCGCGAACGTAGGAACTATCGGGGCTTCCCCGGGGCCGGCACGTAATGACACAGCTTGCAACGGGAAGACATCCGCCGCCGCCGCGCTTTCAACTGTCAAAACCGGACAGGTCCCGCCGGCTTTCTCTATAAAATGCGCCCCGGGAGCCGCGTCCCATACTTTATGGGAAGAATGCACGTAGATAACCGGTTGATCGAACACGCCGCTCATTGCTATCCGGCACATGGACACGGTGGCCGAGCCTGCTCCAGTCTGGATATTGGCGGCAGGGAAAATACTCTTCCCCGCGGCGATAGTACAGGCATCGTTCAGATGATAAACTATCGCCCGGTCTCTGGAATAATCGGCCTCTTCCTTTACCCGCGCCGGCCTGCCGTTGACGAACAAGCCCGGCAGCCCGTAACCGGCCTCCACATGCATTGAGCCAGAATGATCGCCGGCCTCGAACTCCGGGGCGTAGAACATGCTTACCAGAGGATACCCCCGGAAAAGCATGCACAGACTTATGCCGTAACAGGTGCTCTGCGGCTTGAGGAACTGGCTGGTGCCGTCTATCGGGTCTATCAGGAACACGATGTCCGCCCCAGCGTTGGTTTTATTTATTCTGGAAGTCTCTGTGATAACCCGCCCGGAGGCCCCGCCTCTTTCACGCATCTCCCGCAGACCGGAAACAAATTCCTCGCTCACAATACGGTAAGGATATACGGGATAATTCCTCATTAGCCCGGCTATGGCGTGGAGCGCCGCGATCTCGATATCCTGGTCTGCCGGAGTCACAGGCGAACGGTCAATCTTGTATTGCGGTGAAAGGCTGCCGGTTTTGAGCTCGCCGCGATACTGCTCCGCTATCATTCCCCCTTCCGCGCAAATCCCCCTGAAACAATCGCGGACAGCAGAGATGAACTCTTGGTCCGGGATGTCCGTTATTCCGCTGTCCCTGACCTTGACGTCATAATTGTCCCAGGCCGTATCCCTCCCCTCCTGCCCGTTGATTGTCTCCGGCGGGTATCTACCGGAATCCGCAGCGATGAATACCTGACCATTACGGCCGGATACGACACTAAGCAAAGCAAGAGGAACCGCAATAGAACTGAACATCCAGGCCATGATCAATATAATACGCGCGTGTAGAAATATTGCGGCGGCGGCAAATATTAAAGAAAAGGATATCGACACAACCGCAGTCACAAACAAGAATACCGCGGCCGGATTAACGGTTTTCCCGGATCCTTTCCGATAAGCCGATAGTAGGATAACGATATCGGCCGATAATCCTGAACAAAAGATGAGCGGTTTTATTCCCGGGGGGGCAAGAGACAATAAGGCAATCGTAATAAGCAAAACTCCTGCTATGATCCCCTCCCGCGGAGGCGCCCTGGGGAACTGCCTGTTCCCGGACCAGCGATCAATAACGCAATTTACCGGGCCGGTGATCTTCACTGTAAGGAATCGCATACTTAGAATATACGTGATCCCTCTCCCGCCGTCTGCCTTATCATTCCCATTTTTACCGGACTCCGGCTGCTTCTCAAATAATAATACGCAGGTGGGGACCTCAAAAAACCAGCCTTCCGAGCTGCCTTCCGGATAGTAGAAACTCTTGTTGAAGAATTTGTTCTCTTTCATTATTCGTAACGCCGCGTTTAAATCTTCTATTCTTTGATCCGCTACTTTTACCAATCCCAAGCCGAGTAACAGTTCCGCGTCATTCTCGTCGGTCAAAAGCAGGACTTTATCTCCTGCCGCCAAATATTCCGCGAGAGCTGAAAGATAAACAAAGGAATCTTCAGGGTGCCGCATCATAAATCGGGAACCTTTTAACAGGATGATTTTGTGCCGTGTCGGCAACGGCGCGCACCAAGCGTCATAATGACCGACATTCCTAGCGTCCATATCGTCAGCGGATATATATCGCGGATGCTTTTCCTGCCGTTTGGAGAATAGACTGCCCGCTATTTGTAAACAGGCCCGATCTCTATTAAGGATAATGGTAGGCGCATAATATGCAGGTGTAAGGTCAAGCCCTCCGGCCGGGTAAATAATAGTCTGCCCTTCAAGTACGCCGCAATCGGACAAATGCCGCCACAACGACATTTCCAGGTCGATAACCGCCTCTCTGAATTCTTTGCTCCCCGTCCTTAAAAGCACCCCAAGAATAAGTTTTTTTAATACCGGATCGGTTATCCTGTTCAATGCGGCCTCAAGCTCGCCTTCATTCCTGACGCTATCCCTTAATACAGAACCATAAAGCGACACGTAATTATCGGTAAAGCTCTCAACCCCCATATATATAATTATTTCTCCTGTCTCCAGGTTCAGCTCAAGCTCTCCGTTCCTCCATACATCGCCTTTCCCGGATACAAAAAATCTGTCCAAAGAAATACTGCGCGGTAATCCCGGATAAAGAACCCTGAGAAAATAACCGATGCCTTCTATCCCCTGCAAAGGATGGATAAAATTCATAAAAACGGCATCCCTGCGACGTTCATCAGGAACGGTAAACAATTCTGCTATATCTTTCATTAAGCGCCCGCCGAGGCTGCCGTTGCGCTTCATCCTCTTCTTTATACAAGCTACTATGCCGGACAATAACCTGTCCCCCCCAGAGAAAACGGTCAGTTTAATGCCCTCTGTATTTCCGGAAGCGATCAATTCCAATTCTTCGATAAAGAATCTTAAATAAGTTCTATGGGCGTAGGTGCCGGGTATTAAATGAAAATACATACCCCCGCCTGATATGGGATATTTGATGTTGTCACTATTCGCCATTGATAAGAAGTCCTTATTGTGCGGAACGGTTTTGGAAGTCCGCTTAAACGCAGAATCATAATCCGACAACGCTCCGGCGAGAAGATATATCATTTCTTCATACGCTCTCAGCTTCTCGATATCGATATCGGCGCCGGCCGCAATCGCCCTCTCAATAACCGGCAGGTTGACATCTGTCCATGTACCGGCGCCCGCCGCAGACATCGCCTTCATTTGACGATGGCTCAATCTCCTGAGTTTCTCCTGATGGTAACAGGTCGGCCCGGAGGTAAGCCATCGGTTTTCTCTGTTGAATTTCAATGATTGTTCCGCGGTGGCTATCGTGTGCGCTTCCGGGGGTGAGAAACCCTTCCCTATCCAGTAAAACTCCCTGGCCGCGTGGTATTTGATCTCCGCCCACAGATTAATGTGTTGTTCATCTAACGCTATCACAAGACCGTATTGAGAAGAGACAAAATGGTACCCCGGTCGGCCATCCAGGCGGACGCTAATAACTCGCGCAGTGACCCCCTCGATATTTTCTTCATTGGCATATTTCGCATCTCGTTCCAACTCGGCTTGACGTTCTTCAAAACCATCCCCCGTATTCTCATCCAGAAAATCCCCCATCCCGCAGGTAATCCGCTCCCGCCCGCCGTCTTTCCTACCCTTAACCGCGGAAGAAACGGCTGGAATCAACTTCATAAAACCGCCTTTTTGCGTTTCTGTCAGTTTGTCGGTTCTACGGACTGCCGAAATCATATGTTCCGGGGTCACATCATAATGCCCCAGCATTATCAATTCATATAAACTTGCCAACTCATCCAAAGCGGGCTTTTTCCTTAACTTCTGTTCGACTATCGAGTATCCTGATTCATGGTATAACCCTTTCAGCGCCTCTTTATTCAAAAGCACCGCATATCGGATCTCCTCCGGCCAGTTTCTCACAGTCGCGGGAGCGATTCTTCCCCTGGCGATATAATCCTGCAGGATCCTTGCCGTGATATACGCCCTGGTCTTATCCTCCTCTAATTGTATAAAACCGCGGAATTCCCTGGAATTAACCGCTTTGGCGCGTCTTACAGCCACCGGATTAACTTCTTCGATAAGCGATTCCATATATGAATCGCCGTTCTCCAACTGCGCTATAGCGACAACGTCTGAGAATAAATCCCGTATTATCGCGTCTCCCCCTGAGGAATAAATGCTTTTTGCTCTATCTTGTGAAGTGGCATTCTGGATAAAAACCGTGCCGTCATGCCATATGTGATATACGGGGCCGCCGAAGCTCAAAGAATTGTTCCCGCCGTTCAACCTGCTGAAACGTTCCATAACTCCCACATTCCGTTCGACAAGAGAATGATCATACAAAGATATCCCGGGATCAGCACAATACAGTTCATCCGAGCCGATTATCAATTCAAAGCCGTTTTTCAGCCGCACTGTGACTTTATCCGGGAGAAGACGTAATCCTTCCCGGTAACTCTCGCCGCGGCCCACGCTGCTTATTGCGGGGCGCAGATATTCAATTAAACGCTCAACCGCCGGGTCGCCTACTATCGAGCGGAACTGCAAAGTGAAACCCGGGTTATCGGCGTATTCCGTCTGGAAAATATCCACCAGATTAAGATACGGGGTCAACGCGGGATCAACCCGCGCTTCCATCTCACGCATATGCCATTCATCCAGGCTCACCCTTAGCACTAATCTCATCGTTGTTTTTTCCGCTCTATCTCCTTTCCGGAATGACTCGTATAGTTCATCGACGGTCCTATTCGCCTGCTTTTTATCTATCGCCCAGAACGCGTTGGTGATCAAAACGCACGTCTCCGCGTCTATCTCCTCAACGATTCTTTTTACCGAGGTCATCTCGACAAAAGGTTCGCCGCCGGAGACCGCTATGTACCCCAGGCCCATTTTATTTGCCGCCTTTATCGCCCTATCTATATCAATTATTGTATTATCTATACTCCTGCGGCCGCCGGTTTTCTGCAACCTGTAGTTATAAAAACAATGGGCGCACCGGAAGGGACAACGGGTAGTAAGATTCAGGCACAATAACGCTTTTTCTTCAAATGGACGCGAGAGTTCCATCTCCACATATTTATCCACAAGCTCAATAAATTTAACGGGGTCGGTAAAGATCTCCCTTTCTATCCCCCCGTCCTTCTCTTCCCTGACTTTCTCCAGCAACGCGGCGTTGCGTCTCCTGGCCGCCGCGACCACTTTCTTCCAGCTGAGGCCGGCCAGCGCAGGGAACCTTTTGCTGCAATACGCGTCTTCTATCGCGGGATATTTCTTGAAAACGACCGCCTGCTCCTCAATGCCGTCTTTTTCCGTAACATAGGCCGCCATCATAAGATACTCGTCTTCTGTCGTGAAACGATACAGGACATGCGTTTTTTCCGCTTTTCTGCGTATAAAATCGCAGAAGCCATGGTCAAATTCATAAATCCCGTATTTCTCATTTATACGCGGCATCAAAAGAGCCAGCTTCCGGCTTAATCTTAATATTTCATTATGATTGCCGTTGAATATGCTCCTGATCCGGTAATAATCTATATTCTTCGCCTTGCTTACAGTGAAGACCGGGCCGAATGTCACGGCGATAGCGGTAAGCAAAAAGCGCTCATTCCCGGTAAGAGACGACCATATCTTCTCAAAATCCTCCCCGCCGGCGCTTCCTCCGTCCGGATGCGCGTTCCCTTCCCGGATCACCCGGCCGTACTCATCGAATACGGCGATGCCGGGAGGCACGAAACGCAGGAGAGCTTCCATGTATCCGGAACGGCCGTATTCCCGTTCCAGGGCTGCTGCGATGTAACCGGCCAGCATACGCTCGATCTCTCCCTTGCGGCGCCAGTTCAATACCACATTCCAGGCCGTATCCTCATTCAGCCGGTCTGCCGCCATATTGATCTCTTTTTCGGCCTGGATGTCCTTGTAGTGCAGACTGATCTCCACCCAGCGCAGCATATTGTTGATCCTTCCCTTTATATAAGCGACTGCGCATAGCCCATAATTGATATCTTTCACCGTTTTGCCTCTGAATTTCCGCGGAACGATGATCCCGAGGATATCGGCCGCGTCAACGTGGCCTTTTATAAAATATTCATCCGCCATCGCGCATTTAATCCTGCGCGGAGTGACGCTGCCGGGGACTCTTAATATGAAAGTCACCCCGTTAAGCAGGTAGAGCTCGGACCAGCCCCACTGTTCCGTAAGGAAACACATCCAGCGGTATCCTAAAGGAGCGGAAACTGAAACATAATCCTCTTCATTAAAGCCTTTGAAATTACTATCTATCGACACCCCGCACTCCCGCGCCTTCGATAACGACAGTATGCCTTCCCGGAAGATACCGGCGACCCTGTCGAAGTCCAGCGGCCCCACGGTATGAAAAACCACGTGATCACGGCTAAGGTCCGCCGCCCAAACCAGCGTATGCGCGATCCGCGCGGCTTTGAACGTCGCTATGCCCCAGTAAATCGCGGCCATAGCGAGTAAAACATAGAAAACCGTCACCTCTATCCCGGACACGGCATTCCCGGCTAGCGACGGCACAAGCACCGCAGCCATTATTATCATCCAGGAAATGACGACGATATTCAGGACGATTCTCCGCGTCAAGGCGAACGGACTGCCGAAGAAATAGCGGCCTTCCGTCTTGCCGCCGTCGAATCCGGATTTACCATCACTTGCCTCCGGAGGGACACCCCCTCCGCTCACGTCCACTCCGACCATGCCCGTTTCGCTCCGGATAAAACCGCCCTTTTCGAAATTATCCAGCATCAGTTCGAGATAATGGCGGCTGTTCCGGCAGCGCAGGAACGAAGGCCAGAGATTGAATTCGGAAGGCATTTCATGGGCAAGAAAATAATGCGCGGAGCTCCACACTTCGCAGGGTAGGAGGCCGCCGTTCATTTTGCGGTATCTGGCGAACATCAAATTGGCGAAAAACTCCAGGCGATAATCGTTCCACTCGATAAGCTCTCCGCCGTTATCCAGCAGGCGGCAGGCCGCCCCCAGGATATTGCCCGCCCGGCACGGATCATAATACTGGGTCACGTTGGAAACGAGCACGTGCGTGAAACGGATTCCGCGGATGCGCCCGGCCATGTCGCCGATATCCCCCTCCACGAAAACGATATTCTTAACCCCCGCCTCCCGGGCCGCAAGAGTGAACGGCTCGAAAAATATTTCCTGTTGTCCGGACGCATCCCGGTCCTCCGGAGATCCGGACAAGCACAGACGCTGCGGTATTCCCGGATATTTCCCGGACCGTTCATACAGTTCTTTTATTCCCCGTATCGTGCCTTCCCCGGCGCTGTAGACTATATCGAAAACCGATTCCCCGTTCCGAAGGCGGGTCTCGTATAATATCCTCCGCAGATTCCCGTTCCCGTCGAACATCCCCCAATGGTCGCCGTTGCGCACCGCGACACGGGGGATCACCCGGTCGACCGCGTAAACCGTCAATCCGGGAAACATCCGCGCGCAGGCAAGAGAGGTTACCGGGGCCGGTATCCGGCCGATAAGACCTATTCCGCAGCCCAGATCGGCGAAATTCCCCCGCGCTCCGGGGTGGATATTCAAAAACCATTTCAGGAACGGTTCATGCCTGCCGGGATATGAAAAACAGGATATTGCCGTATTCCTGTCGATAAGAGAATCCGTATACCGGACGGCGGCCAGAAGTTGCCGCGCGGCCAACGGTTGACCCTGCAGAACCAGAGATTTTCCGGGGTCTCGGGCCGCTGATTCCACGTATCGCAGAAAAGACTGCGCGTGTTCACCGGACAGACCGGCATGCCTGCAAAACAGTTTGAAATCCGGACCGGGCGGGGTATCGGAAGAGGATAATGCGCCGGATTCAAGCACCTTGTACGCGGCGTAGAACGTCAAAAGCTCGTCCGCGGGAAATCCTTCCTTTGAAGGCGGACTCTTGTTGTACATCTCCGCCAGCACGGTACCGCTCAAAAGCATGGTCCTTTCCCCTCCCCGGCCGCTGCGTATTTCCCCATGCAGGCTGAAATTGGGCGCCAGATAGAGATCGTCAACGACCTCGATCCCGGTAAGACCGGTTTTTTCAGAAAGCCAACGGTAATCGCCTGACTGCCGGCAGGACGCGCCGCCGTCAAAATGACACGCCTCCGCGTTCCCTGTTCCATTGATCATATCGTCCAGTATCCCGGCCAGAAAAGGATTCCCGGAAGCCGCCTCCCGGGCAAGCCCGCGCAGATACACAAGCATCGCCTCTCCCACTTTCCTGAATAGAGGAATACGCATAAGCATCAGCATGACCGGAACCAGCGTTCTGAAAGAAGTACTCACCATACATTCACGGTGGATGGAATCATTCACGTGAGCGACTATGAATTCGGCATCCCGCATCAATATATCCCGTATCTCTTCCGCTTTCGCGTAATAGCCGGCCTGCACGGCGGCAGCGGCACCAGGATGCGCGCTCACCTCATACAGAACGCAGCAAACGGACGAAAGGGCCGCGAGCACTTCCGCCCTGTTCACCGTCCAGCGGTTCATCAGGAAACCGGCCAGCACCGAAACGATGGACCCGGCTTTTTCGATGTCCGCGGGGCTGCCCGACGCGTGTAATTCCCTGGCTTTCTTCCCGGCTTCTTCGATCAGGCGGGGATCATCTGAACCTCCGGTTTTCAACCGGATCATAAATTCGTCAAAGGATTCTTCCGCAGGGAGCGTATCGGAAGCATTCTCCGTCTCCAGCTCAACCAGAGATCCCAGGGACCCTTCGCTCCTGCTTCCCATATCGGCCATGTTCCTGACGGAATGAAGAACGATCGCCTCCTGCACAGGCTCTTTTTCCCGAAGCCGGCGCGCCGCTTTGTCGTATCCTTCCAGAAGGACCATTTCACCTGCAGCCGTCTTCAGGACAACCGGCAGTTCCCGGATACGAACCCCGGAAATGCTCTTTCTCATTTTGACCCGCAACACCTCGCCGGTCTCGGTGGACCGGACCATGCTCAGATCTATTGTTTCACCTACGGTCACCTTCTCCACTCCGGCATTAGCCAGCAGCTTCCCGGGCAGACCCATGGGTTCGATAAGTCCGAACCGCCGCAGGCGGCAGGGCACGTACAGCAATCTCCTGACGACATCAAAAAGCGCCGCTTCCGCCTCCGCCCGCTCCAGGACCCGCCCGACGCCCCCGAACCGCCACTCCCGGACCTCGATCCCCCCGTCTTTTCCCGGGGACTCTTCCGCTTTCGCCGGCCCCAGATGTCCGGCGGCGGCATGATGACCGGACATCATCTGCAAAGCCGAAGCCTCATTCTCGGTCAACCCTGCCAGTATGCGCTCTTTCACGCTCAGCCCGGCCTCATCTTTCATTATGCCCGCTTTAATTTCCTCTATACCGGCCGGCTCTATGCCCGGGAACCTGCCGGAAGCCTCATGTAATAATTCCGCCGCCTCCTCGTGCAGCTCGGCGAAACTGTTGATTCCCCGCGCCAGATTCTCCCCGTCCATCTGGAAAGTGATATGCAGCCTGACGACGCTTCCGGAGCCGTCTTCTTTCCCTGAATACAGCGCCTTTTCCTGCTGTATATGGCCGAGATTATCCATCCCGATCTCACACATCCTGATGAGCATCTGGGACTTTACCGCCGAATCAACAAGAAAGATATAAAGACGCTTAAGATCGTCGTCTTCCCAAGGCCGCCGCTGCTGCTCAATGCAGATCTCATCTTTGTATGCCTCAACCAGCCAATCCAGTTCCTTTTCTCTCAAAACGGCACCTATTCCGGCTCCGGAGCGGAGAAAAGCATCCAGGCGCCCGGCGGCCGCCAGCAGTATTATGGACTCCTGCCGGAAGAATCCGGAAGCGAGCCTGTAATAAGAGCCGGCCAGCTCGGCGATATCCACGGCTTTATATTGTTCATATGAATCGAACGGAGAACGATAATCTCCTCTTTCCTGCTTGAACTTCAGCAATTCGGCGGCGCAGACCGCCAGGCCGAGTGTCTCCGAGCCGAGCCTGTGCAGTTCCAGCGGACCCGCGGATTCGATCATCTCCGGATGCTTTTTCGGCAGAGATTCCGGGAAGAAAGCGGCGGCAAGCATTTCGCCGAATCCCGGGGGAAAAGTTCGCCATATCTCATCCCTGAGTTCCTGTGGCAACTGTTCGTATTCTTTCCTGACGGCGCGCAGCAGCTTCAGCATACCTATGGAATAACTGCTTTGCATAAATAAAGCCGGATTATTGTCCCTGCCGGACAGCAGGCTGTTGAACAAAACGGCCGATTCCCTGCCTTCCGGAGCTGCATTTACCGCATCAATGGCTTCCTGGAAAGCCTTGCCGTCAAGGAATTCAAGCACAAGCAGCGCATTAATATAATCTGGATTTGTCCTACCGCAACTGCCCGCCGACCTTGAGAGCAATTCCATAATCAATGCCGGAGTTATCTCTATTTCGCCGATCTCCGACGGATACAAAAGCAGATTCTCCAGCAGGCCGGCAAGGTTCTTTTCCAGAAGTTTGCGCGCGTCTTCGTAACAAACCGAATCGCCTTTCACGTCCCGGCATAAACCGATCACCCTGGCGTGATCATCCAGCCGGTCGTATACGCGGGCCGTGAAGACAGCTATACGGGAATGTTCCGGCTCTCTGCCGGATGAAAGTTCCAGCGCTTTATGGGCGTATTTCAGCGTCTGCTCGAACAGCTTCATCCCGAATATATGCCCCTCTCTATGCGCCGCGATGAAGACCGTCTCCGCCGCCGAGATAAGGACGAATACCGCAGTGTCCCGCTGCGGCCAGGCAGGGAACCTCTCTATTTCGCTGCAAAGATTCTCAAGGACATAACAATTGCCGGTCCGCGCTGCCGC
>CAZAVF010000005.1:17644-46731 GCA_964488935.1 uncultured Planctomycetales bacterium
CCTCTCGTACATTTCCCTTATGTCTGAGAAAAGTATGCCTTTTTCATCCAATGCGGCGGCTATCCTCTCCAGCAGGCAGTCCGGAACGGTATTCATAAAACTGGAGGAATAGAATACATCGAGCAGCGCGCCCGGCCCGGAAGAAAGGTTTACTTCTTCGGCTTTGCGCAGCGCTTCTCCGTTGTCCGGCAACCGCAGCAGAATAAACGCGATATCGTTTTCGTTCAGCTGGGGACTGCTTTTTGCCAGGACCCGTTCCATTGAGGGCATTTCATTTTCCTGATAGATATTCCGGGGGGCGTCCAAATAGTATGTTAACCTGCGGCGGGCTTCGTTCCTTGTTTCCAGTAAAATCTTGTCATCCGGATATATCCCAAGTATCTTTTCCAGACACTCAATTATCTTCTCATAGAGGACACCTGATATATAGGGACGTTTCACGGCGAGTTCCTGCGCGAAATCAAGGAGCAGGGGCCCGGCGCGCGTTTCCTGACAGATGATCTCTCCGAGATAACCTATCGCTTCCAATTCATTGTACAGCCCCAGAGGGTAACGGTCGTCCTTCTTTTCAAGACGGCGGCCGCTTTGCCCGAATAACTGGGCGTATCTTATCTTGGGCGCCGGGGGCAGTCCGGAGGACATCTTTTCCAGAGCGTTGCCCAGGCGGGAGAAAGCCGCGGACGCGTCCGCGAGGTCCAGCAAAGCTCTCCCTGCGTTCTCGACCATATCCTTGAAACTGCCGGATTTCCTGTCGGACAACACGCACAATTCCAGAAGCTTCTCTATCCAGCCTAATTCATACAGCATGCGCGACTTGTGTATCAAAGCGTATTCCTTTTGCCTGTCGACTCTTTTAAGACAATCTCCGCCGCTCCATCCGCCCCAGTTATCGGCTTTGACGATGATAGCTTCGTAAACGGCCAGCGCTTCTTCATATCTCTTCAGGCCGGACAGGGCGTTGCCTTTCATCAACGAAGCATTGAGATCCTGCAGTGAATATTCCGGGACACCGGAAATGATACCGTCGCATAACTTTATCCGCTCCTGCTCATTCAAATGATCGGAATTCTTCCAGTAATCCCTCATTAGAAGGACCCTGTGGTCGAGGGCGCACTCGATCTCGTTGTAAACGGCCGGGGGTATGCCTTGCCTGAAACTCCCGCTGCGCAATAAACGGTTCAGTCTTTTGTATCCCCCTCTCTCAATGGTCCTTGAGATCTCGCCGTTATCCCTGTCCTCTATCAACAACAACAGCAACAGCGCGACCTCGGCATCCCTGTCCGGATAGCCGCCGAGCAATTCCTCCGGAGCGACAGGGTTACCTGACCAGTACCTGGCGTCCACGAATTCCTTCGCCTGCCGCCTCAACTCCTCCATTTGCCCGCCGTCACTCGCTACGGACGCCGTGTAATAAAAATTGGTCTCGTTCACAGCTTCATTCAATTGTTCTGCCATAATATATCCACCGTCGCGGGAAACAAATACAACGGCCTCCTGTCCATAGACGCCCCCGGCAGAAAGATCAATGGCCCTGCTCTCCATTAACCAGTCCCGGCTGCTGAAATAATCAGTCGTCATTGTCCGCCCATAGGATATGATTGTAATCTGTTTATCATCGGCTACACGCCTAAGACTATCCCCGGCAATCTCCAAAACAGACGCATCAAACGGCGCGAAGAAATAAAAGACATCTCCTTCTTCCAGTTCATCGCTGCCGATCTCCCTGGCATTACGTTCCATGATCCGGATACCGTCCATTCCGTAAGCCTCAATAACTTTCCTGCATGCATTAACCCGTTCCTGAACGATTTCGATCCCTACTGATTTTTTCACCAAACCGTTCAGCCAGAAGTAAAAAAGCACATGGCCATAACATGTGCCCATATCAAAAAGAGTCTTATCTTTTAAATCCGGATACACCTGCCAGGCGACCTCTCTAAGCATAGCATACGGTGTTTGACTGACCATTATCCGCTCACCGCCGTACATGGAAAGCGCTGCCCGGAACAATTCCGGCTCCAGCTCAAAACCTGCAGGTTCCATTCCCAGGAGTACACCGTCTATAATATAATCATCCGGATCCACCACTCCGAAATGTATCGCCTGGAAAATACTCTTCAGAACATCTAGGTTTTTCAGATCAACGCCATTCTCACGCATGCTGGAAAGCATCCCAGAAAGCGAACGGTTTGAATAACCTTCCCCTCCGTCCGTCCTGCCGTCTTCAAGCGACGAGGCAGGGAGATCAACAGCGGCCAGGTTGCCGCATTCAATGCCTATATACCTGTCAATGAACACCGCAACAATGATAAGGGCCGGATTCATAATAAAGCCCAGAACTCCCGGTATCCTTATAAAGAAAAACAACAATCCGGATAGAAGCAATAATTTTGAAATACAGGAGGATATCCTTATCATATCGTTTGAAACCAGCAGTTCCACGGTGCGCGCGTCGGTCATTGCCGCTGCGTAATTCTCCCGCAGATATTCCCGCAGGACCACGGCGCCGTCCATCGGCAAAGCCGGGATAAGATTGAACACGCCCAGGACCAGATTGAATTCGCCGAAGAACACCAATGTCCAGTCGCCGAACGCCCAGCCTGCGAATACTGATAACGCCCCGGCGCATAAGTTGGCTGCCGGCCCGGACGAATACACCAGTTTATCATGCCGGCCGTCCTCAGGTTCTTCGCCGAATCCGGTGCTCGCCATGCCGCAAAAGATGACTATGCCGGCAGGGGCGTATCCGGCTTTTCTGCCCGTGTAGGCATGCGCCATCTCGTGCAGGAGCAGCGAACCGCAGACAGCGAGGATAAAAGCCGTTCCGGTCAGCGCATCCGAGAAATATTGCGCCATCATCCAGGAGCCTAAAATAAACATCGGCCAGCTCGAATAGTGCAGTCTTACCGGGGCGATCCTGGTATGAAACAACATCCGGTTCAGGACAAAAAGCAATACCGAGAACAATGCCGGCCAGACGATCAACGGCAGGGCCGGACCGGCCGCAGATAACATTGCGCCGCCGTCATGTCCCGGGACGCTGCATTGGACTCCCGGACTGTTCCCGTTTTTGCCGCACTTACAGGTAGAGGGATACAGCATATAGCAACCATCAACGCAGACCAATATCGGGATGTCCATTGACGGACAACAGTTCCCCGCCCGCAGAGAAGGAAGCTCTGCGCCGCGCATCTGCGAACTGATATTACCGATACGGTCCTCCGGGGAAGGCAGATACAGCCGCAGGTCATTCTCCGCATCCACGATAAGCCCGCTTTTCCTGGCCAGTTCGAACAACTCGAAGATATCCTTTAATGCCTCGATCGCGTCCCGCGGAGTATAGCCCAGAACGAAAGCGATCCTGGCCGCGAACAGATCAGCATCTTCTTCTTCCTTCGTCAGCCAGCGTCTTTTATCCTGACCGTTCTTATCCACGCCGACGAACTCTTCGTACTCCTTGAAATTATCAGTAAGTATATGCCGCAGTTCATGCCCCAGGAGCATGACTATTATGCAATCGCCTACTTCCCTTCTGCCCACTGCGTCCAGGACAAAGTTCATAATGTATATGTCGGAGTATGGGCTCGCATACGCCAGCGAATCGCCGATGTCCACCAGGATGATCCTGTTGACCGGATTTACCTCCATCCCCGGGCATAACAGGCGATAGGCATTCAATACGCGGCATAAGGATGTCTGAACCATTGCAGCCTGCTCGAACCGTTCCGTGCCGCCGTCTTTTTCATGGCACCCGCTTATAACTGGAGGCAGACAGAAGTCATGCACCACGCCCAGCGCCACGCCCGCTTCCAGTACCGCTTGGATGATGTAGAATAAATAACGGTCCAGCCGGACCATGTATTGTAGGCCGTCATAAAACGCCTCCTGATCCCCTCCGTCATGGGCAGAACGCTCATATTTTTCCAGCAATTCCTTGCCGCGCTCCGGATAAATAACGGTCAAGCCGCCCAATATGCCGCTCCAGGCGCTGTTGTCATAGGTTCTGTATCCCCTCGCCGTTAAGACTGCCCGGGAAGCCGCGGCAAACGCGGGGAAGTCGATAAACCAATAAAAATACCCCTCCATGTCCCCGTTCAAATACCATTCCTGACGCAGGTTGATAGCTTCTATTTCCGCATTACCGGCAGACTCCCGGCAGGAAGTAAAGCCGAAATGCGACAGGACTTGCCGGACTTCTTCAATATCCCCTCCCGCATCAGGATTAACTGAAACCGCGGACACTACCAGCCATGCCGGGCTCCAGCCGAGCACACAAGCGATCTCTTCCAGCCGAGAGAACAATCTCCGGAATAGACCGAGACCTTCTTCCGACGCGCTAAGATCACTGCAATAGTGGGTACGGACGCCTTCCTTACTCAGGACAGCCGTGCCGTAAGCGACAACTTCATCTCCTATTAATAGTCTCAAACACACCGCAATATCATCCCCGGTTTTCTGCAGAGCCCACGACTCGGATAATCCACCCTGATCTACGATACCTCCGTCGTTACTTCCGGACAGCCGGCTCTCGGCAAGAATCCTTGTTTCTTCTTCGGGATCAACTTCGGCAAAAGCACCCCTGAATGAGAACTCCATATATCCCAGTCTTTCCGCGGCACTTCTGAGCTGCTGAGGATACTTAAGTATCCTCTTCCTGAGTTCCCTTTTCTTCTCATCTATGCCTTTGGAATTACTCTTATACCCGGCCGGGCAGCGGTCCATAACGTCACCGGAATGGATATCGTTGAAAATATTTGCTATAGCCGGTATGTCATCCAACGGCACTTCCTGTAAGGCTATTCTCCCGATCACCAATTCCAATATAATATCCCCCAGCGGCGGCAAGTCCCTTTGCCCGCGTTTCCGGCCGGCAGAAACAATTTTCTTTCTCCCCCCGTCTTTTTTCCCGCTTTTACCATCGAAAACCCCGCTCGCCAGGAGGATATCTTCTTTCCCTTCCTTTACAATGGAGACCTTCACGTCACGTATTATCTGCCTGCCGTCTTTTTCTTCTTTTATCAATTCCACGCTGACCAGCGGGTCTTTCAACTCCCAGCAGCAGGGACGTATGCCGAGCTTGGGGAACCCGAAAAGCTCCTCCCCGTCTATCCCGGCTTCTTTGCCGTCCAATGCCGGCCATCCCATGAGATTGATGAAACTGCGCACAAAAGTCGCGCTCTTCCATCCCGCGGGTATCCCCCAATATCTCCACGGCTCCTGCCCGGCGGGGACTTGAGCCGGGTCGGGAGAACGCACCTGAGCCGGCAGTCCGGTATCGGGACTTATATCCGCGGCGATTATGATACCGGGGACGCCTTTAGGCACAATCACAGGTTCTTTTATGCCTGCCGCCGTCCGGTACTTTAAACCGGAAGGAGTCTCTTCGATACCCGGGCGATCCAGGATATAATACAAATCTCCTTTCCCGGAGTATTCAAATACGGTATAAAGATACTCCACGAACGCTTCCTTCAGGCTCCTGATCATCTGCCGGTCGTTGGCATTCTCCGCGTCCCGCAGGACTTTCCAGTACTCCGGCAGGGTCATTGCGGTGAAACCAAGCGATTCCAGGAGGCGTATGGCGTCATAATAAGTTATGTTATTCACCCTGCCTTCCTTGTCGGTGGAAAGCTTGATATTCAGTTGCTTTGCCCCGGCGGAAACTTCCGCGTTATCTTTAAGGAACTCCCTCTTTACGAAGAGGTTGGCGGAAGGCGAATAGAAATATTCGTTGAAAACAGCGGCCACCGGTTCGAGGAACGGGGCGATCTTCTTGCGGGAGATCTGCTCGCCGACCCCCCAGAACTCTATGTATCCTTCAACTCCGCGTGATTCGACGATGGTATAACCGGGATATTTATGCAAAGGATAGAAATAATCAAGGGTGCCGTGGATCAGGCTGAACATCGCATCCCGGAAAGCGGCGGAGGCCGTCGGGCTGAAGATGAGATATATACGCTCTCTATTGACTGTCTTATTATCTTCCAGGTAATCGACCACCTTCACCAGGGTCAGAGGCAGGTTCTTCTTACCGTTATTCTCTTTAGCCAGGAAGGCAAGCCGTTCCAACAGCCCGGTATCCGAAGTATTGCCTGCCGCATCGAAAAGGCCTTTTACCTTGGCCACTGAGAAACCGAAACCCCAGTCCTCCTTGTAGTCACGGCCGAAAAGGAATAAAGCATCCCTGGTGCTCAAAAGCCTGCTCATCAATCCCTGATAGAAACCGTTATCATCCTCAATCCCCGATATTTCCTTGAGGATATCCATTATCCAGGAATCCTTAGGGGTCATCTTCGACTGAGAGCGATTTTCCGTGTCCATCAGCGCTGCGCCGTATAGTATCCTGGCCAGACTCCGGTCCACCCCCGCTCCAAGGCCGTAGAGCTTCTGGCAGACCAAAGCGGTGGTGGACCCGGACAATTCTAAAGTCTTCACCACATCCTGCTTCCGGGCGATAACGGAGACTTTATGATGATCCACCATATCCACGACGAACTTTTGGACGTCCGGCTCCTTATTCTGGTCTACAAGTATCCAGCGCGCCCGGCCCTGACCGGCAACCGTCAAATACAGCTCGTCTTCGGAAAGCATTATCATATCGGCGACGGCGCCGCCGGTGAGTTCCCTCACCTCATCCGGTATATAATGCCCCTGCACCACCGGCACATAAACGATGTTCGCGCCGTTAATGATGTGGTTCCTGTAGGCTTCAAAAAGGGCGCTGATGACCGTGTCGGTATCGGGATTCTTGTGGCCCATCACAAAAACCACCGGCATATTGTTGTCCAACGCATCTTCCAAAGCCTGTTTCCGCGTGCTTAAGAACAAGACGAAATCATCAAGGGACAATTCCTTTGTCCGCGTCCTGAACAGCGCGCGCGCGGCATCGTCCAGTTCGTTCAGATATGCCGCGTCGCCGTTAACCAATGCCAGGACGCGCAGTATTCCCAGCATGTCCGCGAAACGCTCACGGACTTCATACATGTTCTTCTCCTGGGAGCCGGGGAAGTCGTCTCCTGTCCCGGGTATGAACCTGTCGCGTAGAAAATCCGGGAAGCCGCGCGAACCGCGGTAAAGGTCGGCATAACCGATCCTGCCGGAAAAAGCGTCCCGGTACCGGTCTATATAGGAAGCGGCTTCTTTCAGGATACCGCCGTGCAGAGGCGGCTGCGGCAGTTCATAACGGCATTCCCTGACAAAGAGCATCGAATAACGCGCGTCCGGCGGTATCCCCAGGTCTAGAGAAGTGGTATCGGAAGAAGTGACGTAACCTCGGATGCCGCCCAGGCCGGTAAGGAGATATTCGGTGCGTATATCCCAGAATTTCCAGTCCGTGATACCGGGGATGTAATGCGGCGCCACCAGCAAAGGTATACCGCTGCCGTCGATGTTGCCGGACGGGTTGAACCAGCCCGGCCTGGCTTGCGGCATATCCCTCAGCCATTTCTTTTCCCCTTCATAACGGGAGGTCCCGTATTCATTGCGGACGATCTCAGGGTGCTCGATCATAAAATGTTCGCCGTTCTCCTGGAAGAAATGTACGTCCAGCCATTCCGGCAGTTCGGACAACAGGCCGGCTTCCATGTTCTTGTCGCCGGCTTCCCGCGCGTCGCGCAGCAGCTTCCAGTATTCCGCCGGAGTCAATCCGAAGGAGCCCATTCTTCTCAAAAGCAGCATCGCCTCATCACGCGAAAGTCCGATGATATATCCTTCATCGTTCCATTTCAGGGCGATCCCCAGTTCCTCGGCGGCCTTGACCGAACGGATATCGACTTTCAAAGGACGCCTCCCCGCGTAACAGCCCAGGGTCCTGGAATAAAAGTATTCCCCGGTAGACGGCATGGTCTCTCTTAACCCCGGTTCCCCGGCATTCATCCTCTCCAGCCGCTCCTTTGCCAAAGTGGCCAAATCCGGTTCAAGCGCCAGACGCAGGTCGAAATAGCTCTGTTTGATTATATCCCGGCGGTCGACGTTGAATTTCATGAACAGCCGTTCTATCTTCCCCGCGTCGGCAGGGTCGTCCGCAGCGGCCTCAAGGAACGTCCCCAGGCCCTCGATCGTATCCAGATGCAGTGTCAGGCCGTCCAGCGCATACACCGTTCTCCCGGTCTCGAGGGTGAAAAGCACGTTGAAATACTCGTTGAAATAGGGGATAAAATCAGGACTAAAATCATCGATCTTGAATATCGACTTGTGCCGCACAAAATCCGGCATCCCGGAGACCTCTTCACCGTTTATCACCGGGGATTTATATGTTGCGCTGACCGCTGGAGCGTCGTTCCCATCCTTATACGCCAGCCGGATACGCAAGGCCTCTCCCCTGGCGATCATCTCGCGTTCCCTGGATGAATAATAAGTATCCTTATGCCTCACCGAATATAGTTTTTCCGCCCCTGCTCCGGCAAGGATATTTTCCCAGGCGCGTCTATCATTAACGGCTATCTTGGCCTGCGTCTCATATACCCCTGTCTGGCGGGGTTCTTCTCCCTCCTTGTAATCATTGATGATCACCATATCCGCGTTCTTCCTGGTGGGATCCACGAACTTCTGCTGTGAAGGGACGACCTGGCCGAACAGCTGCCCGATCACCGCCCCTATATTCTGGGCGGTCCTCTTGTTCAACACGTCCCTGACCAGCCTGCGGATGAACTGCCCGAGCACGCTCACATCTACGAAGACGTTGTAATCGCCTTCCACGGCCACCTCATCAGTCAAAGTGAACAACCCTTCGATGATATAGACGCGCGCGTATTCTATGACCCGCGGCTTCCTTCTTTCCGCCGGCTCATCGCCTTCCTCCAGCGGCTTGATGGTATAATTCGGGATCTCGATATGCCCGCCAAGGCGCAGCCCCCGCAGACGGATAATATCTTCCTTTAACTCATCAAGCCCCACCGCTGCCGGATCGTCCCAGTTCGTATAGCCCATACTGCGCATGAAAGCGGCGCCTTTATAATAACCGTCCTGTTCTATCCTGACCGCGGTGATCCCGTGCCGCAGATAATATTCCCTGAATTTCTCGGAGACCTGGGTGGTCTTGCCGGAAGCCGATTTCCCGGCGACAAGGATGATGAACGGCTCGGCCATATCCGGGCGCGCCGCGAAACGCCCGGTGCTCTCATGGATGGCCTCTGTTACCGTCCCTTCTCTATGGACACGGATGCCGCAGTATCCTCCGTCGTTATCCGTATACTGCTTCTCAGTTCGTATCAATCCCGGATAATAGCCTGGATGCGGTCTTCCCAACCCTCCGTCGTGAATTTCATGTTCTTTCTCCGAACGGGTAAGCCGGGCTGTCATTTCGGTAATATATCCCTGCTCACTCAGTATTTTTCTTTTCTGGGGCCAGCCGAGAGAAGTATCTCTCATCTCCGGCATCTCGATCTTGTTATGCACGTCCTCAGGGTCGAAGAACACGGCAAGCAGGTAGGCCCAAGGCAGGACTTCGATCCGGGAACCGTCACGGACCGGTTGACGGGACAATCCCGCAGGCAGTTCCTGGCAAAGCATATTGGAGTCAAAGACCTTGGTATAATTGAAACCCTTATCCCAGCCGTGCGCCCCGAATACCTCTCCCCAATTCATCGTTTTTTCGCTGAAACGACTGTTAAACTCCTCTCCCATCTCCAAGTCCATTCCTCCGGCCGCCAGCAGGCGCATTATAAAGTTGCTCGAAGTATCGCTTACGATATTCGACAAAGAATACATCAGCAGATCCCTGCACTTCTCTTCCCGCATCATCAATCCGAATAAATAAAGATTGTCGAGCACGGCCAATATCATGTTCTCATTATAATATTCCTGCAGATATTCCAGCAACGCGTCTCTCAATTCGCCGTCTCCGCCTAAAGCGGAGACCCCCAATAGGACATGGTCCTTTATTCCTTCCTTTTTTAATTTCCGGCTAAGTTCAACCAGCATATCCAGAGTCATAGAGTCAGTGACCGGAGAACGCAGGAACAATTCCTTGTTATTGGAAGTTACAGGTCCGGGATACCTGGCCAGGACATCGCCGCCCATATCGATACCGATCACCTGGACACCCTTAACGTTGTCCTTCTGCCACTCATAGTAATCTTCCGCCAGGGCTTTGCCGTTTGCCCCGCAGAAATCTACCATGAACAGCCCGATCCCCGCCCGGTCCAATATCCCGGAAACTTTCCCCTCCGATAACAAGATGCTTCCCTGCCCTTCCGGCTCATCCAGGGAAAGTCCCTCCAGCACGGGATAAATGAATTTGCGTTCCGGCAGAGCGGCAAGCTTCCGGCCGTCCGGATAACGCAGATGATCCACCGGCAAAGGCTTTCCGAAAGGATTCTCCGTACCCCTTTTCATATTGGTAGTGAATATCATAACCTCTATCTGCTGTTCCGCAGTGGCCGCAAGGAACTTGATCTCAAGCGCCAGGACGATGGCGCCCAGAAGGTCCCCGCCGCCGCCTGCGGCAAAGATATGCACCTGCCGTATTTCATTAAAATCGAGTATCTTCATGCCCGGGTGCCTGATATGAAGAGAATGATGCTGATTCCTGATCAAGAGGTTCCTGAACGCCCTCACATAACTATTCAATTCCCCTTTGTCCACATGACGCTTCCAGAACCTATGCACCTGGCTCATTTTTATGTCGCTGGAGAGATCGAAATACTCTACTGCGTTGGTGCTGTTCAGGAAAAACGGCTGAAGGCCGTGCAGCATAAGGAAATAATCCCCGATTAGATTAGACGTGCGGTGGTTCCCTTCCAGCAGCGCTTGAGATGTCAAGAACAGCGTATATACCTCGGCGACGAACGCGTACGGATCCCGGACGCCGTCCTGGTGCTTCTTAAACCATTTAACGTTATCCTCGAACTGTCCCCGGTCGCGGATGATATCCTCATACTTGCCGAAACGGTGGATGGCGATCTGATTGATGCCCAAAAGCATATCCTCTATACTTGCCGTATTGCCGGAAAGCAGCTGCGTGTTGATAAAACTGCAGGCGTCGACGAACCAGGTGATCTCCTCGTCCTCTGGAATGTTGCGCTTAGTCTTCAAAGAAGCGTTTATCTCCCCGAAGTTCTTCTTCACGGAGCGCAGTTGGCGGTATATACGGTCCAGATTGATGATCTTCTCCGCCTTCTTAAGGAATTCAAGCCAATCTCCCTCCGGATAGATGCGGAATATACCGGGGTTGCCCATCACATAAACCGCCGCCCTGGACACGTTCAACGGAGCGTTCTCGATAAGTTTCTTATGGTCTTCTTCTTTGGTCTTGCCGCTGGTGAAATGGATGAATTCGTCCTCATATATGCCGGATCTGAAATTACGGGTAAGTTCCTGCCTGAACATTGCATATGTGAAATATACGGCGTTATCCCGCATTTCCGCAAGGTAGGTCTCATCCTGTCGCTCTCTGGGAACGGATGGCGTGCGAGGGGAAAGAACGATCGTGACCGGCGTCTTTCTCCAGAAAGGCGGGGCGTGCTCTTTGGTAAGCAGCCAGGATACCAGCTCCAATATAAGGTTGCCGGCGACGTCATTAGCGCGCAGGCTTCCGGCGGCTTCCTCCGGATAGAACCGGACATCCCTGTCCCAAACGACATCCTGAATATGGTTGCCCTCAATGATAAAATCTATGGTAACTTGTGGTAATCCCGCCTCATCCTCTCTTACCATGGTCGTGGCCGGATAAGTAAGCGCCTCTTTATCGAAAGACTTCAGCCCATCCATCAAACTGCCGCCGTCGCTCTCCGCTTCAAGCTCGGCCGCGAATACTTCGCCGATGCCGGAACGCTTCGACACTTTACGCCGGAATTCTCTTATATCACTTCCTGCTTTATCTACCGGTACCGCGCTCAACAAATCCAGTGCGAGTTCCCTAGGCAGAGGCATGGTTATTGAGGCGTAACCGAGCGCTTCCGGGATACACTCATAGATCAACCGTATAGCGTCAATGTTCATCTCTTCCTTGAACCTGCTCCACTTGTATAATTGATATCCTCCGCTGGTTATGAAAAGATCTTCTGCTCCCGCCCGGCAAGCGAGATCCTCCAGGGCCAGCAAGAGCACCTTCGCCCAGTCCCGGTACTTCGTAGGCCACTTGCCATCCCATATCTCTTTGCCCTCACAGCAATAGCGGTATTCGAACTTCCTCCGGTTTAATTGGAACTGAAGATTAGTGAGCCATACTGTTTTATCCACCACGTAGAAGTTTGCTGAAGCGATCTCGATGTCCCGGGACTCCAGCTTGTCGTAAACAGGGTCTCCTTCAGGTATCCGCAGGCACAGTTGGAACATGTCCAATTGCGTCATCAAGACCAGATCGCAGTCGAACATCTTCACTCCGTTCTCTTTCTGAAACTGCGACTGCCTGGCGCTCCTTACCGCGTCCTCCCGCAGCTTAGTTTTCAATTCTCCGGCACTTATATTGTCTTGCTCCGGAAATAACGCCGATTTGCTGATGCCCGGGTGCACCCTTCTTTTCAACAGGACCTTCAACTCTTCCAGATTAACCGTCCCCTCCAGCCCGTCTATCTCGGAATACAACCGTCTCAACGCCTTTCTCCCCAAAACAGGCTGCAGGACCCTATAAACAGCTATTACCTGTTCTTCGGGATCGATCACGCTGCCTCGGATATTACTGTTTACTTTACCCGCCTTCCTGTCCCTGAAGACTATCTCCCCTCCGGAGACAGCGTTAAATATCTTCGTGTATGCGTTCCTATGGAACAGATAATCTACGGCTGTGCATAACCGTATGAACATATCCTTCCATGCCGAGCCGGATTCATCGTACAGGAACAGTCTCGCCGGCATTCTTTCTCTTACAATGTAAAGAATGGATACCGTCATGAACAATAATCCGGCAATTATCAGATATGGGACGATAATGGGCTCAAAAACAGCAAAAATACCCGGCACAAAAAACAGACTGGAGATAAGAATAACCTTCGCAATTAGTCTGCCGCTCATGTTCTTCGCTTGGGGCGAGAGCAGAATCGCCTGTTTTTCATACGCCCGGTTATCACCGCCGTCCCGGGAAATCTCCATGCCGCATCCATACCGGTCATAATACGCGGCGGACCTCATTGATACAAAAACCGATATCTCGGCAGCCGCCAGCAGGAACCCCGGGATGAATTCGCTGAAAGAAACGCCCAAGAATAAAGAAATCAATAATACGGGAAGATTCAATGCCGCCACCGCCGCGGGATAGGAATCCGCCAGGAATTTCCATTCCCCGTTCAATATCCAGTCCCTGGACACCAACACCCACATCCCGCAGGTGACGAACATCGCCATCCCTATCCCGTTCAGCGCTCCGGCCAGCGCATCAAGTATCGCTCCCCGGACAATTAACGGCAGAAGATATCCCAGTCCCAAGGCCAGTAAAGGACCGTTGAACAGCAAAATCATCCATTCCAGCGTGGAACGCCGGAATATCAGATGAGCCAGTATGCCTGCCGGGGAGATCCGGGGAGATACTCCGCCGTCATATAATTTCCCCGCCCATGCCGGACGCGCCATTCTTAATGCTAGGATTACCGTCTCCGTCTCCCCGGTTATCGCCGATATTTCAGCGTCGAAGCCGGTCTGCGCGGCCCGCCCGCAGAAAAGCGCGGCTTTTTCTATGAAATCAAACATGTCGTTTATGCTTATCCTGGACTTTACGGAAGGATCTATTTCCATGATGGCCGGGCTCAGGATACCGCGGAACATATCCAGCAGTTCGGCCTCCTTGCCTTCTTCCTGCCCCGCGCGGGCATAATGCAGCAGCCTGAGCCTCGAGATCCTGATCGCGGAATTCTCGTTGAATGCTGCGGCCAAAGAGGAAATTTCTTTTTCATCTATCACAGATAATATCCTGCCTAATTCCTCTTTATAGACCCCCCTGACACGGTAATCCAGGAGCAAAGCCCGGTAGATCTCATCCAGGAAGATGAACGGCCCCTGCGCCAGGCGTTCTCTTAATACCGCTTTGGCCTCAACGGCGGCGTTCCGCGGGTAATATTCGTCTATGATCTGTTCAAGCATACCGGCATTCCCCCGTATCATGGCCCACGACGCCGTATATTGTCTCTCGATCCCGGCCATAAGAGAGATCCTGCCTTCCAGCGTCTTGAATTCGTCCAGGACGTGAACAAGGTTCAATTCCGTCATCCCCTGCCGGACGTCTTCTGTCTCCCAGGGGTAATTGACCCTGCGCAGTAAATAAGCGATATCGAAACTCGCCACGTTCTTCACGGAATCATCCTCTACGACAAGATACTTATTACGGAACCCATGGTCATTGCAGCCCAGGATATGCTCCAGCGCCAGCTGCGGCAGGCAGGCAAAAAGCACCTTTCTCAGGACAGCCTGGCTGCCGGCCGGATCTTTCAACAATCCGGAAAGTATCCGGCTGCCGGAATCGCCTTTGAATACCGGCTGCACCATGATATCGGAGCTGTTGGGATAATCCCTCCCGTCGCGCTTTACCAGATAGGCTTCGCCGCCGGTATCCGTTCCCAGCAGCCTCCGCTGTATCTCGTGATACACCGCCTCCTGCTCAAGTATCAGCGAACCTCCCCACCTGTTCCTTATGATGAACCTGCGTTCCTCTCCGCTGTTCTGTCTCACCGTTATCTCAAACAGGTTCCTGCCTATGCTCAAATCACGTATGCCGAACAGCGTGTATTCGCCGAGCGCGCTGAAAATACCCTTGTCCACGCGCAGGTCGAACATACGCCTCCCGAACAGTTCAATGAATATCCGCCTGATATCCTCCGGGGCCTCATTGACCACGGACCGGTAGTCAGCCAGCACCTTCCTGCCTATCGCCGCCTCACGGCCTGAGAAATAGATCTTCCCCAGTATGCTGTATCCGTTGAAATTATCCGCAGAAAGCCAGCGCGCCAGGATATCCTGCGCGCCTATGTCCGCGCTGTGTCCCGTATCCCTCCCGATACATCCCGCCAGCTCTGCCGCTTTTTCTCTGTGATATTCCACAAAGGAGAACGCCCGGTCCCAGCATTCCCCGATATCGCCCCCCTGCGGCCGCAGTAGCCCCATTCTCAGGATAAGGCCGATCTTCTTCTCCAAAGACAGCCTTGCTGTCGAATCAAACAGCCGGCGCTGGTCCATCCGCCCCTGCGGCGCGCTCAAGGAAGTGTCGCCTTCAAGCAGATCATATACGGCATTTTCGTCCGGCTCCGCGGAAGCGTTTAAAAGGTCATAAGTAAACTGTTCCAGCGCCCGTTCGCCGAATTCTTCCGACGATCTGCGGTTGAAGCCGCTGTTAGGCGTCATCAAGTGCTCTCCCTGTTTGCGCAGCAGGATACCGCGAAGTTCATAGTCGCGCTCCCATGCGGGATAGATCGCTATTTTCGGCGGCCAATCCACCCAGGAAACGTGCCCGGATATGAAAGCTGCGAAAGAATCAAGATCACGGTCCGCCCTCCTGCCGAGCAGGATGGACGCAGAGAACTTGAAGTTGCCGATATCCATACCCAGTTGTTCGAATATGTCCCTGAAAGAACGTATCAACTGTCCGGCCCCCACATTATCATCACAGACTAAAACGCGGGTGCCGCCGTTCAACGGGAAGAACCGCGAGTAGAACCCGGCGACTTCCTTCAATGCCTCCGCGTTATCAAGTAATTCCTGGAAGACACCTTCCTGCTCTAAATAAGCATAGACCGCCCGGATATTCCTGCCGCTTTCGTAATATATCCTGCCCAGCATAAGTCGCTGCCTGATCTCTTCGCGGGTATCGCGGGTATCATAGAAACTGGCCGGCAGAAGCAGGACCCGTGACTTCAATCCGTTCTTTTTCACGAAAGCGTCGATGAGCGGGTAGAACGGCCTTGCGCCGGAGTCGGGCAGGATTATCATATCCGGCCTGTTCGAGAGTATGCTCTGCAGCGTGTTCTCAAGGAAAAGGTACATATTCTTCTCGTCTATTGTCAACTGCGCCTGCGCGCCGTGTATGCGGTAGAAAGCGCTTTCAGGAGGAACGGTCAATACGAGACGCTTTGTCCTGTAGTATTCGAAGGCGCGGCGGTAATTGATGGGGAACACGATACGGAAATAAGTTCTTAATACCGGCGGGACATCGCCGTCGGCGAACGGACGCGATATCAGATCGTCCACATCCAGCAGCGATTCGATAAGCTCATAAAGATATTGATAGACGTAAGTGCCGACTATGAAATCACGGTTATTCAGACCGTGCCGTTCCAGGACATCCAGAATTTCCTCTATTCCGGACAGGCGCTTTTCTTCCGTCTCCAGCTCGCTCACCTTCAATATCGCATTGATAAAAAGCAGCTGCCGTTCGTCGTATCCGGCGGTATGCCAGGAATTTATGTTGTCAAGGTAGTATTCATATGGGAACCGGCTGCGGGAGGAAGTAAGATGAACGATATGGGCGTTCGGCAGCGGCAATGTCTGTAAAAGACCCCGGATCTCATCGACGCAGAAAGAAGAGTCGTCGATATAATACAATACGGGCGGGGCGCGCGGAGAATGCAGCTCTGCGGCCAGCATTTCCGCTTTCTTCCCTTCGCCGTATCCGCAGAAACGGATGTCATTCTCCGTGATAGTCATGCCCGCGCTCTTTAAAGCCGCGAGGGTGCCCGCTTTCATGCTCTCATCCCGGCTGGTCAGAACGACGGTCCTCAGGCCGAGGCGTTCGGCAGTCTTAAGCAGATGATCCGCCCCTTCCGTCATCCGGTAAATACCCAGGCGCACTCCCAGGTCCTCCACATCGGCATATTCTTTCATGGCCACGCTCTTCAACCAATCGATCTGCTCCTGCATCCAGACTTTGAATTCGTCCGGATCCTTGATCTCCCCGGCGCTGTCTATATTGTGCTGTATGCTGTCCTTGATCATATAATACCGCCTGCGTATAAAATCCGAAGAAGGATAATCCAGCGCCGTCCGGAGCAGAGTATCGTCCAAGTCAACGAAAAGCATCCCGCCGCTTGCAGCGGTCCTTTCCATATAGGCGGCCGCCTCAAAAAGATCATCGGCAGCAAGACTGACGGGGCCTTCCCCGCCGTCGCGCCGGCCGTCCGGCAATCCGTCCGTCTGCCCCCAGATGCGGCATTCATGATCGGTCGGTAGGACTATTCTTTCATCCGCATCCGTGCGATCGGCCTCCGTCATGCTCCCGCCATCTGAAGAACCCCCTTCTTCAGAGCCTGTTTCCCCTAAGAACGAAGAAACCGAGGGAACACCGTTTCTCTTATACAACCAGTACAAATTCCTGATAAAATCGCGCAGTTTTTCTTCGTCTTCCGACGCCATATGATTATTCTCGATAATCATTGCGAAAAGTTCGGCTTGACCGTATCGGGAAAGCAACCCGGGGGTTTTCTCCAATACGTCGTCGAGTCTCTTAATACCATCGTAAATCTTCGTTCCCGGCACGGCAAGTTCCTCCAGATATACCCGTACCCATATACGATGCATGATCGCGGTGCGGCTCCCCTTCTCAAAAACCATTCTCCTCAACTCCTGGGATTTCCCAGAAAAGACAAGCCCGGTCAGGAACGCCATTTGGGCCGACTGTATCCGGTAAGCATACGCGGGAGTAAGATGATAACAGCCTCCTACGGTGATATCTTTAAGATACGAATTCTTGATGTCATCGAGTATGTGTCCAATGACGTATTGGTTCTTCCCCACGGCTTCCTCGATTGACGAACCTGAATAATAGCTAAGCCGCTCATCCATATAAAGAGAAAATAAAACCTCGGCCATACTCGCATTGTTCACCCTAATGCGGGCCTTTCTAAGGGTCAAGAATACCCGCGAGAATTCATCATTCAACCAGCCCACCCTGCGGTGCATTCTCCCGGCGAGCATATCCACCTCCTCGGGAGTCGCTGGCCTGCCCTTGGTTGCCAGCGTATTTTGATGAAATCTATCCATCTGCCTTTTAAACAAAACATCGAACGGGGCATAAATGTCGATTGAATAATCGTAAAGAGCTGACAGGGATTTCTTTTCTGGAACATTCAAGAAGTCATATAATACCATGATCCCTTCCACAATAACCACGCCGGGAGAAACTTTTACATACTCCTTCATATCCCATTGTCCTGGAACGAACTCATTATTTTGCTGTATATACCCTTCCCTGTACAGTTTCGCCTTCCCGAACGCGATCGTTTCTCCCCAAGACAGTCTCATCGATGGGACCGGTTTATACTCCTCATCGAGAACCATTATCGTCCGCGCTCCGCCCGCATACCTGCTCAACGCGTGCCGCGTGCCGTTTACAGAAATAATCATGCCTTGAGGATCACGCGGGTTCCCGGAGACAGAGATGATATACTCCCCCATAACAGCTGTTTGCCCGATCCGCCTCACCTTTATCGGGGAATGAGTCCCGCAGGATATCTGCGGATTCCCCTCGCTGTCAAGACCGATCTTCAACCGGCCTCTGTAGACAGTGTCATATATCGGTTTTATAAGAGGAACACCTTTCATAAAAAGCTTCATGGACATAACAAACGCGTACACGTCAAATTTAGCAAAAACGTTCTCTGACGGCAGGCCCGTCTTATTCTCCAGCTCCCTCTCGTTCACGTCCCACATCCAATCATCGAAATGGATCACCGGATGATACCCGACCTTCGCCTTGAGAGCCTCGATCAAAGGGCGGATAAACGTGCTCTTTCCGCTTCCGGCATATCCCGCCACCGCGATAACAGTGGGCAAACCGAGTTTTTTCTTGATTTTGTACCGTTTCCTGATTTCCGGCAGGATTGTTTTCCGCAGGAATCTATCGCTGAGCGGCTGATGTTCGGTAATCCGGCGCAGACGTCCATCATTTCTCCTGCGGTAGTCGGAGATGATTCTCAGGGTTATTTCTTCCAAAAGATGGTTATCGTCGTTTTCGGAGAATAGGCCGCCGTCGCGCCGGCCGCCGGCCGGCATTCTCAATCCCAGGCCGGAGGAGAAGCCTTCAATCATATGGAGATCTCCTTTGAACTTATCCAAATGGCGGAGTTGTTCGATCACAAGAAAACCGTATCCTTCGCCTTTCAATTGGGCTCTGGCCGCCTTAAGATAAATATCGTCGAAACCCCAGTCTGCTTCGGTATTAACGACAAAAAGCCTCACACCGTATGTTTCATATAAACTTATAATGCCCCCGGCCAGGATACGTCCGCTCTCCTCGATAAGATCACGGCACATCCGGTCTTTCTTCTCCCGCGCTTTTTCGGCGATGAGATCGACCCCGGAATATACGTTATACAGTCTTTCGAGATCAAGCACGGTCTTTTCTCCATGCCGGACACGTTTTTCCGCCTTTCTTAAAAGAGCCGTAAATGTCCCCGCATGCTTAAACTGTTTTCCATCGTGAACAATCTCTGACAAATCGACACTATAAACCTCACCACAATTGTCATCCGAGATGACGGCATCTATTCCGAGACCTATATCCAGCAGGATAAATCCTCTCCTCGGTCCCAAGGCAGTCTTCCCGGACGAGCGGTTTAGCGGCGGGAACGCCGCGAGGACCCCGGACATCAATCCGTATTTCCTTGCGTAAGCTTCTGCCGCGGATGAAGCGAAACCATGGACCAAGAACCTGGGGGCCCAGTCGCCGCCGAAGATGGCATGCGCCTTTTTTGCCAACTGATCTTGCAGATCAATCCTTCCCAGAGAAGGATCACCGAAGAATTGCCTGACATATCCGTGAGAAGAAATGTCCCCGTGGAGATCAATGCTCACCGACTCGATCTGCGGCAAAGCAACTTTGCACTCCTCCGCCGTTATTTCTATCTCGCGGATGATGTCGTTCAGGAAATTGTTTCTTTCCGCGGCAACCGGCAGTCCTGAATAATCAGGTTTCAGCCCCTTAAAGATCACCGGCCTTTTTCCGCGGTAATAGGCTTCTTTGGAATAAATTATCTTTCCCTTTTTATCGGCTATCGCGATATCCATCCGGCGCATACCGATGTGCATTGCGACGGCAAAACTGCCCGTCTTCCGGCGTATAGAAGGATGGAAAACCGCCGTTATCATCCGGCCTGCCGTATCGAGCAAACCGGATAAGAAAGCCCTCCCAAGTATGCCCGCTTTTTCCATTTCTCTTTTGACTTCTCGAAATCCGCTCATCTCGAAGTCAAACGGGTTTGAGAAGAAGATCTCCGGCTTCCTCCCCGGGATCTCCGCCGATCCGGAATCGCCGGGCGTATCGTTACTGACCATCAATCCCTGCGATTCCGCCGCCCGCATTACTTCTGCCGTTCTCCTGGCGTATTCCTCCGTATTGACCCCATGCCATTTACCGCTAAGAGACCTGGCCAGCATCCTATAATCACGCGTCTTGCCGGTCTCGAGCACCTGGGTCAGCCTGGATATGAACGCGGCATCCTGTCCGCCGAAATGTTTCTCCAGAATGCCTTTCAGGACGACGTCGAACAACGGCTTGCGCGATATGTTACCCAATACCGCATGCTCAGGCCGCGGAGCCATGAAAACGCAATGATCGCTGGTGACCACATCCCGGTTCGCCGCCACGAAAAGAACATATTCCTTGTAATTCAGGCTGTGCGCTACCAAGTCCCCCACCCTCATTATCCGGGAGTCCTCTTCGCTGATATTATCCCCGGCGTTCCCCTGCCTCATAATGGAATTAATATGGCATAGCCCTGACCGGCAGGATTGCGCGTAATCAAGCCCGTATTCCCGCAAGATATTATCCGCGACCTGCTTAAAGGAATATCGCACATTATATTCTATTGAAACTCCTTTTTTGCTGCCGCTTATAGCTTCGTCTAAACGCACACGCTCCAGCATTGCGATGATCGCCCGCAGATCTCTCCCCAGCTTCTTTAAATGCCTCCGGTGATAGTTGTCCACGGAAAGGATAAGCGTAACATTATCAGGAAAACGGTTAAGAAATTCTTCGAGCTCTCCCCGGGTAAGAGGAAAGGCCGAGCCGTTGGTGTCTATATAAAGCTGTTTTACCCGCGCGGCAGCGTATTCAACCAGTTCCCAGAAACGTTCTGAAGGCACCAGCACGGAAGAACCGTCATGCATCCTCTGGATTCGTCCTCCACCGTACATAAACGGCTCCCCGGAACCGGCGAGATAAACTCTCTTGAATCCGCGGGCATCGTCAAAAACCCCTTTCAAGACATCCAGACTTAATTCTTCCGGAGTCCGGTTGATGCGGGAAGCAATGCAATGTTCGCAGTTCAACGGGCAGCGGGTAGTTATCAATAAATTAAGGACCTCCTCCATATTCAACAGCTTGAACAACTTTGTGAGCCGTCCGAGTTTCTGCATGGAATACGCGAAATACACCTCGTTAAGCAGTTCTTTCTCCGGCACTTCAAGGAAGAAATAGCACATTAAAATCAAAGCGCTTGAAATAGCCAATATAAAAAATGCATGTATAACGCCGTTAAGGATATCGATCAATGCCCATTCACTGCCCGGCAGGGTTACAAGAACGTACCGGACAACGGAGAACATCGCGATGACCACCGTAAGCATAATCACATGGTGCACCCTGCAAAGCAGGCGGCCCAACACATAGCCGATACGCGTCTTAATGCTGTACAAACGCAAAACCGGCGTTCCGCCGTCTAAAACGCGCCGGATCTCATTCTTCTGTTCTACGCCCCAATCCACGCCTTCCCCCTGCGAGATGAACTTTAACAGACTTGCCGCCGCATACTTCCGCCCCCCTTCGTATTTTATGGCGGCAACCGCCCGCGCCAGTTTAGACGTCTCTTCCATCTGCGCCGGGATATCGGCCCTTTCCAGGATCCTGCCGAAAGCCTCCCATACACTGTCTAGACGGGCGTAATAATTCCCCTCTTCCATTTCCGCGGCAAATGCCTCCTCATAACGGCCGAGGGCCAGCAAAGCTTCATCCCGGTCTATCCTGACAAAATAAAGCTCATGATCACGGCTTCTTCCGGAGTCCACCGCTTCGTTATACAGATTTAAAGCTTCCTCATACCTGCCCAGGGAGAAAAGATACCGTCCCTGGTCCGGCAAAGGCCAATAAAACCGGTCATGTCCGGCTATCGCGGAGAAACAGCGCAAAGCCTCATTATGCCTGCCTAATCCTCTTAAAGCTTCGATCTTTTTCTTAAGATTGGATTCTCTTGCGCCGTAAAGAGCGATGTGCCTGTTATACGCGGCAAGTGCATTTTCGTAGTCTTTCAGGAGAATGTAAGCGTCTCCTTTGATCTCCCAGGCCTGTGCCTCATAGAACCGCCATTGATGGGTATCATTTTGGATAAGCCAGTCGCAATTATCCAAGAGATCATCATATGCGCCGGTATAAGGCGGCCATCGCTTAAGATAGTCGATAATGGTTTCGATTTTATCAAGCCGTGTTTTGAGGTCTTCAGGATCAAACCGGACAGCTTGTGAATATGAAAGGATCGCCTCCTCTTGTGTATGCGGTGTTTGGTCCATCCACCGGAACCCCTTGGCGCGCAGCTTCCAGGCGCGGGTGTTTCCCTGGTCAAGCCTGATTACGCTGTCGCAGCACGTGACAAGATCCTTGTTCCTATTCCACGCCTTCTCAAGAACAGACAGCATCTCCATCCAGGCCTCGAGATTCTGCGGGTCCATTTCCAGCGCCGTAGAACAGAAAAACTCTGCTTCGCCCTCATTATGATGATCATTGATATCCCAGAGTGTCAACGCCAGAGATATCCGCCCCAAAGCCATAATACAGGCCATCAGCCTGTCTTTTAGCGCGGAATTGCTGCCGCCGAGTTTTACGGTTTTCTCCCGCACCGAGCGATGGAATACGCCCAGCATACCATCCTCAAAAATACCTTCTTTTTCCAGACTGTCCCATTCCGGTTTTCTTTCAGTCAAAGATACAATGAACCCGTGGTAATGTCCCGTTCCCATCCCCAGCAACTCTTCAAGACGCGAAAGGTAATATCCGATTTGTTTTATCTCACCGGTTTTCATTTCCGTCGCATCAGCCCCGAGGTCTATCAACCCGCTTTCAGGATTATAATCATTCATAATGAGTATATTCTGCCGTTCGGCGGTGGTAAGGGTCTCGGCAATCTTTCTTCCATATTGGGTGGGAGTGATCAAAGTCAGGCCTTTGCGCAGGTTCTCAACCATAAGAAAATCGGGGATACCGGCATCGGTCCGCGTAAAAGCGGCCAGTTGCTCCCGCAGTTCCTCGTTCACGCGCAAACCGGGGATATGCCGTTCAAACACGCCATGAAGCAGAATATCCTCGACTCTCTCCTTGAATATATTGCCGAGCACAGCATGCTCGGGCGGCAGGCTCATGAAAGCGGCGTGGTCGCTGGTAACGAAATTCCCGCCCGCGGTTATAAAAAGGAAATACTTTCTTGGGTCGGACGAATGGTTAACAAACTCCACAACCCCAAGAGAACGGATTTCTTCCCGATCCATATTTTCATATGCCCCACCTTGGCTGATAACATGGTTGACGTGCACTCCCGGCATATCCCGGTCAAGACCGTAATAGGAACACCTCTTATTCACATCCTCCCCCATCAAATAGCGCACGTTATATTCAACGCGCGCCAGCCCTCTCTCCTGGAAGGCCATGGCGGTCCTGATAACATCCCTGATGTCCCTGCCTGTTTTATTAAACTGGGCTTCATGATAAACATCGGCAGAAATAACCAAGACGACATTCTTCGGCAGTCTCCCGAAGAATGCCTCCGCTTCCATGGTGTCTTCCGGAACGGCAATACCGCTGGTATCTATGTATACCGTCTGCAAGTTACGGCAGGCGACGTCCAGCATTCGCCAGAATTTACCGGAAGGCGCAAGCACTCCATGCTTAATCCTGCCTTTGCCGTAGCTGAACGGCTCACCGCCGGACAGATATATTTTCTCGAATCCCCGGAGCTGTTCAAATAAACTCTCCAGGTCGGGCAGCGGTATTTCTACATGCTTCTTTCTTATGTCGGACGCAAGACAGTGAGGACAGTCGAACGGACAGAACGTTCCCGGCATGACTGTGATATTCTCTTCGACACCGTCAAAGAAGTATATCTCGCGCAGCACCCTGAAGAGCTTGACCGCCGGGGCAGTGCCGGAGGCAGTCCCCCCGTCATGGACCCCGGCCATCACTTTGAAAGCGAAATCCGCGGCTTTGTTCTCTTCCCGCTCCGCCCTCGTCTCCGGCAGTTCAAGGATATCCTCCTGATCCCTGAAGAAAACATCCTCCCTGCCGGATCCTTTCTTGCTTTCCCATAAACGCATGGTCTTCCAGATATCGTCGTAAGCCTCTCCCCTGACCAGCATTGTGACCAATATCCTGTCGGTAATCCCTCTGGCGGCGGATTCGTCTCCTGCGCCGGAAGCCATGACCGCCCGGACCAGGAACTTATAACGCAGGAATGCCGTAACGTCCCATTCCAGCATATTCATTACACAACGGCACTCTATCAAATGGAACAGCCGGCAGAATGTCATGCTGCGCGCCGTGCCTTTATCCGGTCTGGAATAACGCATGGCGGACAAAGCCGCATATTCGCGCGTCCCTTTTATCAATGCGCACACGCTCCACGGGCTGTCGACGGCGGTATAACGGCATTTCATTATCTTCATATAGTCCCCGCCGAAATCCCCCTTGTAACCCTCCTCGAATATCCCGGCCAGGGCGAAGCTCTTCTCGAATATCCACATCTCTTCCACAGCCTGCTGGACAAGCAAGCGCACCGTCAAAGCATCCATATTGTCCTTAAAAAGCAGTATAATTGTCCCGGTAAGACGGTTGACGAATACTTTTTCTTTGTTCTCCGACAATTTTGACGCCGCTTCAGCCGGCATCTCGTCAAGGTCCATTACGATGACCCTGCTGAGAGGGACCGCTTCAAAAAGCCGTTTGCCGCGGGCGGCGGAAAGTCTGTCTTTCCACCACGCGGTGTTCTCAATTACCGGCAGAAGGCGGATAAACGAAAGCAGCTCGATGGAATTCCATCCTCGCGCGAAGAATGCCCCCATATAACCGTGCAAAGACGCTACCCAGGGAGCCCCGGCGGCGGCAAAGAACCTGGCTGCTGCAGAAGAATTTATGATATGGAACGCCCTGTTTTTGTTCACCCGTTCATCAAGCACGCTTCCGGCGAAAGAACGGACTCCTTCCGCGCTTGAGAAGATTATCCGCTTCTCATCCAATGCCTCGTTAAGCCTGCCGATGTCGGCCTTACTCGTCCCCTCAAAAGCTGTTTTCGCTTCCTTCCGCCATGCCTGGGCGGCTTTAAGCAGGTTGACCGGTCTCTTAAAACGGATCCATTTTGGGGTATCCGTCAAGACCTCTCCGGAAAATGTCTTAACGGGGATCCTGGTTATGGGATACATGATATCTATCGCCGCGTTCAAAACTTCGCCCACGATCAGTTTCCTGAAGATCTGGTAAGACCAGAATGCGGAGAGCGCCAGATGATAAGACCCCAGGAAATAATAAGTCGCCGCCGCCGCCAGGGAACCTGTGAGCAGCTGCTTGCCGGCCTGCATAATCTGTATTTCCAGAGGATAATGCTGTTTTCGCTTCATCAGGAACGCGTAGGCCACGATAAGCCAATGGAAAGTGGCGATATGCAGCAGCACCCATTGCTGCGAGGAGTATCCCAGGAGCCCGACGAAAACCGAGAAGCTTGCGGCGTCGGTTATAAGAAAGACATAGGCGACGGCATCGTAAAACAGGGTGCTCGATATTTTGGGCCAGTGCGCGTAGCGCAGGCTCAGCCATTGCGACGGCGCCTCCCACGGCGCACCGGCAAAATAGTATTTGCTGGTCAGGATGTTGCGCGCCGTCATCACGAAATTGACGCAAAGGACAAGCGACAAGGCTTTCCATGCCGGCAGGCCGATATTGAACATACCGGCCCCTGAAGTCAAGATGAACATGGGGATGACGATATCGAACCCTATACGGACGACATCGCTCGAGTCTATATCGCTGCGGTTCTTGGGCATATCCCATATTTCATGCCGGAAGAACTGCCATGATAAAAGCCTGGAGGGCACGCCTCTCATGACCGCCGCGAACTTCCCGGCATGAGTGATTATCAATATAAAGACTACCGCCGTCCCGGCTGCGGCCGCCCACGCCATCATCGAGAACAAGCAGGAATCGGACAACGCCAGGTAATACATCAGTCCTCCGTCGGCCGACGCGTTTTCCTGACCATCCCGGACCCGGGAGGCAGAAAAACCGCCGTCGTGCTCGCGGCGGTCGCGCCGTTTTCTCCCGCGTGAATGTCCGCGGTATCTACTGGGATCATTCCCGGACCGCTTATCCCGCTTTTGACTGACCCGGGAACGCCTGTTGCCGCTGCTACTTCTTAGCCTCGCGCCGTAGCATTCTTCATTACGGGTCTTAACCACGGAAGGATTGCTGATTATTATGTAGACGTCGAAAGACGATTCTTTGCCTGCGGCCTTCAGGGCGGAGAACAGGCGGCGGAAGATATTCTCGATATACTCCTCCCGCTTCCCTCCTCCGCTGCGGAAAAGCAGGAATTCCTTGAACTCTTCCAGGGTAAACCGCACCGTCATATTGTTCTTAAGGGAAATACGGTCGGCGAGAAGTTTCCTGTCGCTGCGATGATCGTATGAACGGTATCCTGCGGCATGAGACCGGCCGCGCTCCAATATCCCCGCGGCGGCGGAAACCTGCCCCTCTTCCAGCAGGCTCAAATCCTTCCTGAATTCTTCAGTGAGTCCTTTAAACTTGAACTGGATACTTCCCCCCGGAGTCAGATATCCGGAATCACGCAGGAGATCAAAGACCGCGCCGGATTTTCCTCCGATCTTAGAGAAACTCTGCCGGAAGACATATCCGTTTATATAAGCCAGTATCTTCTCGTCCAGTCTATCCTCCGTGTTCTCTCCGAACACCACAATGTTCTTTATCCCGCGCAAGGCGCGGTCGCTGGGGGTGAATAATCTTCTTTTCTCCAGGGCGTTCACCAGGAGGCTGAACACGGATATATGCTTATCATAACCGGCTATCTGGCCGTTCAGATGATATTTCCCCAGGGCGAATTTGGCTTCCACTATCGTCCGCGGGCCCATCATATCCACTTCTTTACTCTGGGCGTCGGCAGTAAACAATATCTTCCGGGACTCCGTCAGAGCCAGTTCATCCGGGGAAATATTCCATCCATACAATACTTCACCCAGCGCGAAAACATCCATATGATACACGGATATCTCCCCAAGCCATCCTTTTACGTTTTCCTTCAGCCCCATGAGAGTATTCTCGCTCCTTTTTTCCCTTATCACTTCCGAGTAATGCCTGAAGCCCAGAAGTATATCGGTGACGAACGATATCATTGAGCTTTTCACCTGCGGGTTCTGGTGATGCACACCCCGGATACCCTCAAAAAGCAGTTGATCAAGTTTAACGGCCAGCACTCCCTCATCGGCCTTCTCGATATCCCTGAGCCAGAAAGGTATCGCGGCGAGCCCATCCATAAGCTTGAGCGCCTCTTCGGGATCACGGAGGTTGACGTGCAGAAGCCCCAGGCAGAAACAAAGCAGTCTGCCTTTGGTAACGCTTGCCGAACCGGAGAATTCCCTGGCGACACGGTCGAATTTGGCCGAGAATCCGGCGATGGTTTCCTTGTCCAGTGCCGGGCTCGTGCCGTAAATCACCTCATATATCCAGGGATAATCCCTGGTTTCAAAAGCCTTTACCAGCTGCTCCAGCACCTCATGCCGGGGATAACCGTATTCCCGCAGCCTCTTCAGCACCGCTCGCCTGTTCAAGTCGCTGAAACGAAGGAAGAAATTGATGTCGGCCTGGAACACTATTGTTTCATCACGGGCGCTGCCCAGCATCTCCTGCAGCTTATGCCTGATGATGAAAGCCAGGATCTCCGGCTCATATGCGGCGGATAACGGCAGGACAAGATGACCCGGATATGCCGGCTTAAAGATATCCTGCCCGGAGACATAAATGAACGCTATATCGAAAGGACTGTCCTTGTAGGTGGGATATCCGATCACTTTGAACTGTTTGACGATATCGACGGCGAGCGCAAGGTTCATTGAGAGGCGACGGCGATCTATACTTTCCCGGCAATATTCGATTACCGGCATCCCGTCCACGGTCGCGCCTTTTACCATTACATTCCCGGTGACCTGGCCGTCTCCGGCCCCCGTCCCCGGATCGACCGCCGGCAGTTCAACGGCGACGACATCAATCCGCTGTGTATCTTCTTCCGCCGGGAGAGCTTCAGGGATTATGAATTGTGCGCTTCTATAAGTCGCCTCTACGGCATCGCGGATATCCCGATGGCTCTTCTCGTCAAGGAATTCTTCGCAAAGGGCGACTGCTTCTTTCTCATCGGTTATATTTAAATAGGCGTGAATGATCAGATCATGGTATGCTGCGAATTGGGCGTATAGAAGAGAGACTTCTTCAGCCAGGAGCACAGCCTGCATATAAAGAGTCTGCGTGCCCGGTTCGTACCATACGGTGGGCTTGCCTGTCAAAACGGGGGTAATGACGAGATCGATCCTTAGAAGACTGTTTAACGGCGGACCGGTAATATAATGAGATACGAACCCCATGATCTCTTTCAACCGTTCCCGTTGTTCGAAAGCAAGCGCGACCTGCCGTTTGGCCTTGGTAAACCTGACCCGGTTTTTCCTGATCTTCACCTGTCCAAGGTCCAGATCTTCTTTGAACGATTTCAGAGAATCCGGGCAGGAGACCACGACATCGGGGAACTGCAAAGGCAAAAATAAGAAATCTTCCAATTGGCGGTAAGCGTCCTCCACATTCTCCCGGCCGCCATTAATTATCGTCTTATCAAACTTTACCAATCGGACTTCTCTCAACAAACGTAAATTCTCCTCTTTTCTTCCACTGAGCTCTTCTTCTCCGATATCCGACCTTTTCATTATCCTCTCAACAAGGATATTGTTAACGTATTCCGCCCCCAATTCACCGAGTGCCGACTCCGGGACCGGAAGGACCAGGATTGAACGCGCCGCGGGAAATTCTTTCCTGATAAGTTCCATTGTCTCCAACGAAGTAGTATCAAAGATCATGGTCTTGCCTTCCGCGCAGTGTCTGGCGATCTCTCCGGCTTCCACTCCGTACGAATACCCATGGCTCG
>CAZAVF010000006.1:0-6742 GCA_964488935.1 uncultured Planctomycetales bacterium
CCAAACCGATAACCTCAAATGCCGCTTCTGTAGGAGATATTCCTGTAGGAATCATCTTCTATAATCCTTTTTTAGCAATAAACAAAAAATCCCCAGGCGCATAACCTGAGGACAGAGTAATCCCTTTCTATTTTTTACTAATTCAAAACTTGTTTTTACTTTGAAAATCATTCGCACCCTCGAAAAATAAAAAGGATAGCTTTTTAGCTATCCTTTTCTTTCGAGAGGTGTGGAACTGCTACCTTTGGTCTTCTTGCTTCTACTGCTACGCGGCTCCTCGTACTGAAAAAGCTCTTTGAGGAACTTCATTGTAGTCCTGTAGCATTCAAGCCATTCTTCACCCATAGGTCTGGATAAAAACTTTCATAACTTTTCTCCAGACCTGTTTATGGGTGTCATGCCGAATTTCTGCGCAGGAGATATTGAATGCATTTCATGAGAAATCTCCCAGCACGGCTTGAAATTCGGCGATGCCTTATTAATTACCTCCATCAAAACTTTTGGCTGCCATGTCGAACTCTGGGCAGAAAAATGCCGAGCATTTTTTGCGAAGGATTTTTCAACCGCTTTGAGTTCGACAATGCCTATTGGAACATTCTTCTTTTTCATAGTCAAAGTGTCATGCCGAATTTCTGCGCAGGAGATATCGAATGCATTTCATGAGAAATCTCCCAGCACGACTTGAAATTCGGCGATGCCTTATTTATTATCTCCATAAAGACTTTTGGTTGGCATGCCCGCGCCGCTGCGGGTAAATATTGCGCAGCAAAAGTTTACCCGTGAGTTTTGCGGCCTGACAAATCCTACATCCCCCAAACGCTTGTAGCCGGATGCCTCCTTATTCTTAACTTTCGCTTTCATAAATTACCATCTTTTATGTATCGCTTTTTTGTCATTAGTTATGAAATATTGTTGGTCGCATATCTTTTCAAGAACTAGCCAGAAAAGTCTTATTCATTGGCTCTATCACCAGATTGATACGCGCCACTTGAGTTCTTTCGGTTTTTCGATTATTTGGCCCCTATATTTAATTTAGTGGAATTTTTACTTTCAGAAGTCGCAATTTTTTGAATTGATTGGACTATAGTATCAATAAAACTTACCGCTCGCCGAACAGTTACGGCATCAATAGGATATTTCATTCCAAGGCCTAAAGAAGGGTCTATATCTCCTTCATGAACAATTCGATTGCGTCTATCAACAATAACATTTAATTCAGTTCTTATATCTGTTGCAGTCATCTTGATTGCTCTCGCGACCTTATTCCATATTAAGGTTATCCCAATAAAGCTAAGAGCTTGAGAAATATTATCTGCACTTTGAAACGTTTTGAACCCGAGCAATCGACGAATTTCTTGGTCAAATAGAGCAATCTTCTCAGACTCCGATTGGCAACCCAAAAGGTCCTTAACAAAATTAAGTGAGACACCGAAATTCAAAAAAGCAGGTGACTCTCCCTTTTCCGATTGGAACATTTTTGTCATCCCAATTCTAACAAGGTCGTGGATATAACAGTCAAGGGCACTTACTGCAAGTACAAGTTTCGCCTTAAGCAATTCGTCTAAAGAAATGGCCTCCGTGAACTGATTCTCAAACGCAGAATGAATTATTCCAAGTTGCTTAGCACTATTTAAATTAACTTCGAATTGCTGGATAGCTCTATCCATTTACCGTCATCCTGATTATGCTATCTGCAAAATCAGAGAATATTTTATAGAAACTTTTGCGCATTTCTTTGTACTTCCGCAACACGTTACCAACTTTTCCCATTTGTTTATCTGATAAAGCAAAAACAGGTACGCCGTTTGTTTGATATACCGCGTTTAAGGAGTGAAAATCAGGAATATTCGCTAAGCAGTATTCGGCAGATGAATACTTATTCTTAGCAAGTAGCATACCTTCTTTATCCATTGAGTCGACAAAGATAGTTCGGACAGTCTCGTTCAGTCCTTTGATAACTTCTTGGTTTGCCTTAGTTGGTTTCCCTTTCCTAATGTTATATCCTTGTACAATTGTACCCAAGAATTTCGGTTTAACATTTGGGAGTGGATAATTGGCATCGGCGAAAGCTTTTCTGGCCCTAATGGCCCACTGTTCCCACTTTGGCAGAATCCGAGATAGTGATTTAATAGCCATCGTTGAGAAATTGTCAGGGGAAGTCGGGACAATGAAGAAGTCACTACTAACCAAAAGAGCTTGATTAATGGCGCTCAGACTGGGATTCATATCAATGATGACGTAATCAATACTGTATCTCTCAGCTGTCCTTTTGATAAGAAAGGAAAATGACCCCGGCAAATTCTTTAGCGCAATCATTGTATCTGACAATGTAAAAGATACGCCTAACGACACCTCGTACTCCGATAATTCAAACGAACCTGGTATAAGCAGAAGATCTTTCTTGCTTTTTACAGAGATACAGTTAAAAGCTTCAAGCATGGTAGGTTTTGCTTCAAAAGCTGGAGATAAAGCAACCTTTAAATTGCGATCAGGATATTTTATATAAAATTTTTCAAATTTATTTTCACCCAACACGATGTTGGTCAAATTGCACTGGGAATCGGTATCGACAAGAAGGACTTTCTTCCCTTTCTTAGTAAGCATCCATCCTAAATTAAAGGAGGTGGTTGTCTTACTTACACCACCTTTGTGATTAAACAGGCTAATTATTTTTGCCATTTTCTACTCCTTTCAATTATGTTGATCGCCCTCCAATTCATTATTACATATCATCATTCGCAACTTTCGCTCTTATATCTTTTATCTACCCACCCCATCTTCTTTCTCAAGCGCAACAGCAACATTTGTCTGTTCTAGACTCCGCGCTCCTGGAAACAACAATCCCAACCAAGGGATGAGAATAATACACCCGCCAACAATATCAAGAATCCCTGCGATACTGAAATCCGTGCCGATACTCCTGCTAACAGGGACATATCCTTCTTTCTTTACAAGAACGGATACATCGTGATTACGTGGAACGCGTGTTTGCACATTACCCTTACCGACATATTCCCCGTTAATATAAATTTTAGCATCCGTTTCCGAAGCAGCGACACTAAACCTCTGCTTCCCGGGGAGGACCATTGAACAGCCGCTTTGAAGCAAACCAACGGAAACAATAAGCACAAAACAAACAGAACGCTTTGCCATATTCATAACGCTCATGCTCCTTTCACAATTGATTATAAACCCCTTCTCCTAATCCATCCTACTCTGACTGCTACAGAGGGTTACGTCGTCTTTACCTTGGTTTATTATAAACTTCCATTTGCTATTAAATAAACGGAAAGTGCTACATATATTATAGCCGGGCTATAGACGAGAGGCAATAAAAAAAGGCGACGGGTTCTCCCTATCGCCTTCTGTCCTCTACTTCTGTTTTTCGTCCTTATCCTATTGCCTATAATAGGCTATCACTTCTTCCCTTCGTATTTCTCAAAGACCCTGGCGGCGGCTTTGGGCTGGCGGCCCTGCGTGAAGAAACCGATGTAGGCCTCCTCTGGGAAATTGCGATTGCATTTCCAGGGGGTATCGAAGGCATCGAAGTACGAAAACGATATATTGGAGCTGGAGAAGATCGTGTTCTTCTGGATGTTCGTAAAGAACTCCTCAAAGAATGTCATCTGGGCCAGCATAGAGAATCTCGGCTTGCCGGCGGACGGGAAACCTATAAACTTTATCAGGACCGGCTTGTAGCCGATCTTATTCAGGAACTGCTCCTGCAGCTGCTTGACGCTCGAGAGTATCTCCTCCCCGGCTTTTTTGCTTATGGCGTTTGCCGCGGCGCCGGAACTGCCGTTTTCCGATTCGATACCGCTCAATACATACCAGTATCCGTGTATATCGGGGCAGAACCAGTCGCCGATATAAAACAGCTCCGGATTTGTATAATAGTCCATAACCGGCTGGGTGGTGCTGACGGGTTTATGCGCGGCTTTCCGGAGCTTTCTTATGGTCTTCTTCAGTTCCCGGATATCATACGATATATTCAACTGGTTATGCCCCACGCAATAAGCGTCGACATTGCCGTCCCCGCGGGAGAGCCCTGAAACGGCATTGGCCAGTTCAAGCCGAGCGTTCCTGTTATACAGAGAATCATCCGGCATTTTGCCGTTCTGCACATGCCAGATCCCGACGATGACGCTGTCGAACCCTTCCTCTTTAGCGATAGCCGGTATATCGGAAAGACTTATGAATTTGTTTCTGAATACGGCGGCCAATTTCCGGCGGTCCTTATCACTGACGCCTTCTCTTAACCGAAGATCACCGTTCTTGCCGGCCGTATAAAATACATTCAAGACCTCATCCGGGAGTTTCAATACGCGGACCTCCTCCTGATAAAGCACAGGAGGGACATAATCCTGCCTGGACTCCGGCCCCAGCGTGGAAAATGTCAGCAGGCCGGTAAAACCAACGGCCCTGAGGTTCTTCAGGTCCTTCCTGACACTGTATTCCATAGGAAATTTTACGGGGACGTTGTGCGCGGGATCGCAGATGGCCGGGTTATACGTGGTGGGATTATAAGCGATGTATTTGTTGGTCTTGAATTTCAACCCCAGGGCTTTCGTTTTCTTGTCTATCTGATAGTCCCTGAGAAATCCCAGGAAAACCACTAAAGGAAAGACCGCGTATAGAAGAATAAAAACGCAGACGACCGCGACCTTGAAATAGACCAGCCATTTAACGACTTTCCTTTGGATCTTCCTCAAATAACGCAGGGTGACCTGAGGGGCTTTCCCCTTGGAACTCTCTATTTTCTGGCGGGTCTGATAATTATTACCGAAGCAATGTTTATCTATGCGCGCGGTAACGAACGGCATAACACAATATAAACAGACATGCGCCAGCAGTATCCAGATAAGTATGAAGACCTTCCCGGATATCAACGGCTGCTGCCAGAAGAAAGTATCGAAAAATATCACGACCAGGAGAAGAGAAGAGCCCCAGAGTAATAACCTCGCCGACCACTGATAAAAGAACTGCAGAGCCGCCCCTCCCATCGTCACTGCGGGAGCAGCCGCGGAATCGGCATAATATCTCAACAGTTCTTCCAGTTTCTCGCGCGCCCACTTCCCCGTCAATACGGGGAATATCAGGCTGAAGACGAACATATAATGGGAAGAGAAATAATCGAGCGGGAACACTTTATGCGGAGGCCGGCTGCGGAAAGGACCTGGTTATTTCCTTTTTGAGCTTTTCTGCGAGAACAGGGGCGTTATAAGTAAAACACCCCTCGTTAAAGGCCGGTTTCGCCCAGAAAACGTGGTTATCGGCGATCAGAAAATAATCGTTCTTCATGCTGGGAGTCAATTTCTGCATCTGTTCCAGTTCTGCCAGCTTTTTCCCGTCGTATGATCTGAAATACACGGTCTCCTTACCGGAAAGGGCTTTTAGGAAAGCATCTTCGTTTTTGTCTTTCTTGCGGGCCACCACTGTGATAGGCTTTGGGCCGTTGTCCCGGGGGAAGTCCATCAGATCGTCTGCTTTATCAAGTAAAGTATCCTTCAGGCGGCTGACAATATCCGGAGTCGAGTTATCGGTGAGGATACAGATCTCTTTCCCCGCGATATTTATTATATCGGCGCAGCGTTTGACAAGCTCGCCCATACTGTTCTCATCGTCCAAACGGAAATTGACCTGATTGAGGGGGGACCTTAAGATGTAACGCAAAAGGGGATCTTTGATCTGCGTCATTTAATGGTGAGGTTTAGATTCGGGTTCGCGTTACGGCCGTTATTTTTCACGCGCTTCCTGTATCTACGCGCCATAGCAAGCACCTTTTAATTGTATGGCGTACATATTGTTATGTCAATGACTATTTTGATGATATAGACTAAGCCTTATCGCCTTTTGCCTGTATTCTATCCCTTCTCCGTCACAACGAGCATTTCGAGATCTTCCGGAGTAAGTTTTATCGTTCCTGGAGTATGCGCCGCATATATCGATTCTCTTATCATTAGCGGTGGTGGTATAAATCAAAACCGCTAAATCCTTTGCTTTTTTCCATACTTTAGATTCCTGAGATCTTTTACCCGTCTATAGCCTATCGCCTGTATTTATTATCCTCCTTAACAATCCCACAATATCCCGGCCCGACCTTCTCATCAACTGTCCGTGGTTATGGATGACGATATGCACTTTATCGATGACCTTTTCCGCGCTGTCCTCCAGGCGGTATTTCAGTTCCGCCGGTTTATTCCTGGCTAGGTCCGGGCTGCGTTTAAGCAAACGCTCCCGTCTCACCTCGTCCGGGGCGTAGATCCCGATCAATAATGCCGCCTTCAATATGTTTCCCGGGACAACGGTCTTGCGGTTGAAAAGCAGGCCGTTGTTGCCGGAATAGACCGCGATCGCGCCTGCGCGCGGCGGGCCGAAACCGAAGAATTCCTCCGACTTCGCGTCCATGCGTTTTTTCCAATAGAACGCGATCTTCCCCTGTTTGATCCTTTTAGCGAAATCGGCCCGTGAAAGATGCGAATTCTCCCCCGGGGCGTCGTTCATCCTTCCCGGCCTGGTAGTGTATCTTACGGGAACGGACATCTTCGCTTTCTTACAGAGGGAAGAAGCTTTTATTTTGCGGATCATCGTCGTCTTGCCGGCGCAGCTTGAGCCTACTACGGCGATAGAGGCGAAGGTCAAAACCTTCTTCTTATCAAGCGCCCCCCCCGCCTGCGCGCAAGAGAGTCCTTTTAGCAAAGAAAGGAGATCATCACGAGATATCTTTAACATACGATGGAGG